>NZ_JBHXAS010000006.1:0-82434 GCF_042727425.1 Peribacillus sp. NPDC060253 | reverse complement strand
ATATAAATATTTAGACAAAAATAATGAGAAAAATGAAAGAGAAAGTCTCAATGCGGCCAATGTAGGGCAATACTTATAAAGTACGATGCCCCCACCCATCAACAATAAAAAACACCTGCTTTATAGCGGTGTTGTAATTTTATTATTTTGAGCAATCGGTTATTGTTTAAGTGAATTCGCTTATTAATCCATATAGTCATGTCTCTGCATTTGGATAGAAACGACTTAAATTAAATTTTCCCGTTGTGATAATCCTTGATTAAATGCATCATACTAATTATCACACCCCCTTTAAAAGGGAAATAAGGAC
The DNA here is from genome assembly GCF_042727425.1 of Peribacillus sp. NPDC060253. Classification (NCBI taxonomy): domain Bacteria; kingdom Bacillati; phylum Bacillota; class Bacilli; order Caryophanales; family Bacillaceae; genus Peribacillus; species Peribacillus sp. NPDC060253. The sequence continues at coordinate 82,124 of NZ_JBHXAS010000006.1, read as the reverse complement.
GTGAATTTTGGTGGATTTTTTTAATAGTCAGGAAACTCTCACTGCAATTCAGTGGACTTTGAGAGCCATTATCTCCTTCATCTTTTTACTTTTTTCGGTTAAATTGATGGGGCAACGGGCCATCTCACAGTTAAGATTACTTGATTTTATAATGGCATTAATTATTGGAAACATTCTTGCCCACCCTTTATCTGATGAACAGTTAGGTTTGGAGGGCTCCATGATAACGACCGGTGTATTAATTCTTTTATATATTATCAGTGTGTTTACGAGCCTTAAGTGGGGCAAACTCCGAAGTTTCTTTGAACCACTCCCTTTTCCTCTTATCGAAAATGGGCAAATTGTTTACAAAAGCTTAGCAAGGGCTCGAATCTCCATCGATTTTTTATTATCAGAATTAAGAAAAGAAAAAATTGAAGATATTCAAAAAGTATCGCTCGCACTATGGGAACCAGATGGTACTATTTCATTGTTTTTAAATCCGCAATATGAAGCAGTAACCCCAGCAGATATGCATCTAGCAACAAATGCCTTCCCTTTTCCTAAAACGATTATCAGAGAAGGAAAGATTGATTTTAAAGAATTAAATCGAGACGGTAAAGACGAAGTATGGCTGAAAAACAAAATCAAAGTGACCTATAATGCGGAGGTAAGTGATATTTTATTAACAACAATTGATAATAACGATAACTTAAAGGTCTTTTTCTACAAATAAATACGTAAAGAATAAGGGTACTCCGAAAAAATAATAACAACCCAGGAACCAGAATAAACGGTGTATCTGATTGATCATTAAAAAAGACTAAGTGCATTGGTTGCCCGGAGTTTTTATCTTTTGTAGCCAAAATAAAATCCCCTCAAGAAAAGTGTAAAGCCTACATATAAATGTAGTCATTTTACACTTTCAACTTAAAGGGGATAATATGATATCCGGAGGCCTTCTCTCATGACCTTCAAGAAAATCCGCTTATTACTCCGACCAATTCAGTGTATTTAAGAACTTATATACATCCTCGTAAACCTGCTCACGTTCTTTACCTAATGTGATGATATGACCAGATTTTTCATACCATATCAAGTGTTTGTGCTGCGTATCGACTTCATTGAAAATCGCAGTAGCACTGTTCGTATAGTCGGGATCATCCAAGCGTCCTTGTAACACTAGAGTTGGTGATGTGATCAAATCTAAATTTTCACCCGTGTCATTTATTATATTCAACATATCTTTTAGAAAAGGCATAGGCTCTTCTTCCAATAACTTCACTTCGCCAGCAATTTGGTCCGCATCTTTGCCCTCAAACTTCTTATAGGCCTGTGCATAATTGAGCAAACGATTTTTTTGTCGATCGATACTTTTTCCTTGCGTCGGAGCACACATTGAAACTACTCCTGTTACAGGCAACTCAATTCCTACCTTTAATGAGAAAACTCCTCCTAAAGAAATTCCTACAACAGCAATTTCCTCATAGCCTTCATCCTTTAGGAATTGATAGCCATTGACTACATCTTCCCACCATTCCTTTGGGCCTGTCTGAATGAGTTCCTCACCTGACAATCCATGTCCTCTATAAAGAGGTCCGTGGCTAGTATAGTCACGATCATTCAGGTATTTCCCTAATTTTTTCATATCTCCTGTACTTCCGGTAAACCCGTGAAGTAAAAGAACTGCTCTATTTCCACCTTTGTATGTGAATGACTCGGGTGCTTTCACTTTCATCTATCTAGGACCTTCTTTCTGCTCTTGTTAATAAATAGAATCTAAATGATTTTCATAAAAAAATCAATTAATACCCCTTGAGTGGGATTTTTTCTATCCTATTCCGTTTTTTCATTAAAACAGCTAAATCATGTATATAAGTATCCTTACCACACTCGTTACAACTCATCCGTTCCGAAGCACATTTTACTATGATTGATTTCATTTAGCAATCGTCATTTAACCATTTTTTTAAAGAAAAGTAAAATGCACCTTGTGTTACGATGTACATCGTATTACACTTTACAAATGAAAAGGAGGCGATTTTATTTGGATAAAGAATTAATGAAGGGAAGCATTGACCTCCTTTTGCTTTCTCTTCTGTCACAAAAAAAGCTATATGGATATGAAATGACAAAGATTTTGAGGGAAATGAGCATGGGCAAATATGAAATAAGTGAAGGCACACTCTACCCAGCCCTCAAACGGTTAGAAAAAAAGGAATTCATCGAAGGCCATTGGAAAGAGTCCGAGTCAGGTCGAAGGAAATATTATCATGTTACGGAAAGTGGACAAACCGAGCTAGAACGGAAACGAAGCTGTTTTTACTTCCTGGAAAATTTAGTTCGTAAAAGCGCAAAGGCATTCTGAATAAACAGCAATATAAAAAAGCTTTCTGGTATGAGTTTGGCGCTTTTACTCGTGAGTTTGTGCGCTTTACTCGTGAGTTTGGCACTTTTACTCGTGAGTTTGTGCGCTTTACTCTTGAGTTTGTGCTCTTTACTCGTGAGTTTGGCGCTTTTACTCGTGAGTTTGTGCTCTTTACTCGTGAGTTTGGCACTTTTACTCGTGAAATTGTGCGCTTTACTCGTGAGTTTGGCGCTTTTACTCGTGAGTTTGGCGCTTTTACTCGTGAGTTTGTGCGCTTTACTCTTGAGTTTGTGCGCTTTACTCTTGAGTTTGGCACTTTTACTCGTGAAATTGTGCGCTTTACTCGTAAATTCCTCCATTCACAAAAAAAAGGACCTATTTTGGTCCTTTTTTGTCGTCTATTCCTTTATGCTTCCGATAATTGGCGCAGGAAAGCTTCATGCATTCTCCTTGGACATGCGGACCATATTTTTCACGAAAGGCCTCGAGGCAATAGCATTTATCTTCTTCCTTTTTGGGTCCATCCATCGAGTGCATCCCTCCTAGCATTTCAACCGGAGACTACACGCTTCTCCAGCTCTACGTTGATTCGTCCCAATAATACGGCTCCGATTGACTGAATGACCGTTTTAACGATGATTTGGCCGATAACCGCAGCGGGTACGGCTTCCCATGGCAATATATTGGCACCAAGTGGGCTAAGGCCAATCACGACAAATATCACCGAATCGAAAAATCCTCCAACAATCCCGCTGTAAAACACCCTCCAACTCATCGGGAGCTTTAATCGAGTATAAATTTCAGTATCCGCTGTTTCTGCCACCACGAACGATAATGCGGAAGCAAAGACAATCAATAATGTATCTCCTAATAAAAATGATACACACGCAGATAAAATAAGTGCCGTAACAATGCATAAATAGGTCTTCGTCCTGCCAAATTTATTTTGGACTAGATCTCGAAAGATGAAGGTTCCACCAATGAGCAATGTACCCATCGGAATGATGAACACACCAAGATGTAGTGGTGCAAAAGCGGCTGTAACCACATTCGCGGTGACGATGGATACTAAATACAATAAAATTCTTAACATTTCTTAATTCTCCTTATACAGAAAAAACAGCACCCTAAGAAAGAGCACTGTTCCCCTTAGTTTTTTTGAGAGGGTAGCTAGAACCTCTTCCGCCCGAGCGGATTATTCTTTTTCCTAATTTATCGTAGCTTGAAAATGACGGGAAATCAAGAAGTTTCCATACCGCCGATTTCTGGCGCTGGGAAGGATACGAATCTGCGGAGATCGTTTGCAGACTCGCTAAGACACTACCCGTCTTTCCAGAGCTTGGCACTTAGCTATGATCCCTGAAAACTTCTACTATGACTCTGATATTCCTGCATGCAGGCTTTTGCCGATTTTTGTCGCAGAAAACTGCTTGACCGGCTGTATATGAAAAGCAGACAATCAGTGATAGAGTTATGTTACGATCTTGATATCCAAACAAGCGGTTTCAAAGTGCCAAAGCAGGGTCCTGATATAAACGCGGGGAGGAATAGAAAAATGAAAAAAACATCGTTTGTCTATGCAATTTATATCGCCACCACACCAGAGATGCTTTGGGAAGCTCTAACGAGTGGTGAAGTCACGAAGAAATACCACTTTGGCTGTCAAGTCCAGTCTGACTGGCAAGAGGGCTCCACCGTTAAATATTTGCTTGAAGATGGGCGGATTACTGATCATGGTAAAATACTAAAGTGTGAACCATTTAACTTACTCTCATTTACATGGAACATGGCAGGAGACGAAACACCACGCGACCATCCCACTCGGGTCACCTTTGAATTAAAGCCAATGGATGATTCAACCGTGAAGTTAGTACTTAAGCATGAGGAGCTATTGGAGACAGTTTTCGTAGATGATGACAATACCTTTAAAGGCTTAAATAATGGATGGCCAGCCATACTAAGCAATCTGAAGAGCTTGCTTGAAACTGGACGGACCTTGCCGCCAATATCTGTTGATCGGTAATTAAGTTAGGGATACTCAAGAAATAGTCATGCCAACTAATGAGGTGTTTGAAGTCATCGTAAACCCTTGAGTTTTTCACTTTCCGTATGGGTTGTCGCGAAAAATCATCCGGAAATCACTTTTAGATACACACCCTTCGAAGCTTTTTTATTGGCTTCAATTCCCATGTTCTTCACTTTTTCCGATAAACTGGATGCTCTTACTGATTGGGTTCCATGAATAACGGAAGGATCAATGAGGCGCACTTTATTTTTCAGGTGTATATCGTAGTCCCATTGATCCTCCTTCACCAATACGTTACCATGAATCCGTTTTAGCAGGTTTTGCACTTCATCGTCTTCAGTGGAGCTTAACAAGAGCATGACTTCTTCATCTTCACCGAGTAAGTCATCAAGGCTGATTCGGTTTTTATCCAAAGCCAGTTTTAAGGTCTTTGCCAACATACCATAGCCATATATATTAAGTGGGTCCATGAAAAAATCAATAACTTCTCTGTAATATGTTTCCACAAACCATTCCGCCGATTCAATATTATCCAGATACATCCTTCCGTTTATGATGGTTAAATGGCTTAGAAAGTCACGAACGGATTCGAGTGTGATATGTCCGTATTGATACATATCCCGGAGAGTATAATCAACCCGATCGGCACATAACTCAGGTGCTGGCTGTTCAAGCAATGCCCATTTTGACTCAAAAATATCTTCACAATTATATCCATACAGTTTCAGTATAGGTGGAATTTCGGATTCCTTAATGACATGATCAAAAATTTTTTCATGATAATCTTCATCCTTACAATCCAGAGCAAAATCAATGACATGTGAAAATGCAGTGTGGGATACGTCATGCAGCAATCCTGCGATTTGTTCCTCTAATGACCCACCAAGCGACTTTATTAAAAGCATCACACCAATAGAATGTTCAAATCGTGTGACATTCCACTTCTCATTAACTAAATAACTTGCCCCTCCTTGATGTATCCCCTTCAACCTTTGGACCGGTTTGCTCCCTATCAGCTCTTCCAGGACTCCCTCTACAATGTGTTTCCCATAGATACTATCCGAAACGATCAATAACTGCGGCCTCCTCCATTAGTTTACTCATTACAGGTAGGTGATTTCACTGATCTTTTTCTGTAAAAATTATTTCCCCCCTTTCATTTTGCTCATATTGTTTTCTTGTAAATTTAATTTACTCCTCTTCATCATTCAAGTCGATATCACCTGGATTGACCTCATCAATACCCTCTATGATTATCATTTCATTTGTTATTACTTGATCTGGTGGATACACTTCAATAATGTCTTCTACAGGTTTTGTTTTATCTTTATAAGGTTTAGTGTATAGAAAATACCCGGTCAAGACTATGACAATTGAAGATAATATCCCGAATTTATTTTTCACTTATATAATCCCCCCAACGCCCATTGCATACCCTTACAATACCACAAAAGGATATTACTGGTTCAACGATAAATCAGGATTCAGGTTAACTCCGTTTGACGATTACGTGAATTTTCGTTTCATTAAATGGTGAATTTTTAACTTTATAAACAGCCATTTACAATTCGATCTAATAATTGACAATTAAAAATCAGTGAGTTATCATTCCGATTAACCAGTGGTCAATAAATAAGGAGGTGACAAGATGTCTCCAAGGAAATCAGCAGGTAAAGAATTGTCCAGGGAAATGGTCTTGAATGAAGCCAGAAACCTTTTTGCAGCGGTAGGGTATTCGAATGTCTCAATGAGGCAATTGGCTAAATCATTGGATTGCAGCCATGGAGCCATTTATTATCATTTTAAAAATAAGGCAGAAATATTTTATAGTTTGGTGAAAACGGATTTTTCCGTTTTAAATCATTTAATCGATGATATCATCATGTCGGAAAATGACCCTTCTGAAAAAATGGAAAAGATTTTATTGTGTTTCTTAGAGTTCGGTTTAACCCAACAGAATCATTATTCCATCATGTTTTTATCGAAGGAAAAAGAAATTCAGCAGTTACTTCAATTCGATTCTAATAAAACATACGAGAAGCTAATCCAGTCCCTGACGGACCTAACGGACAACAAACTGAATCCTGCATCAATATGGTCCATTTTTCTTTCTCTTCACGGATTCATAACGTTTTATATTAATTCTGAACTATCTTATCAAGATGTAAAAGGTTTAGCTTATTTTCATGTTAAAAATATCACGAAGAACATCAGATAATTTTTTTGAACATTATTAACCAATGGTCAATTAAAATTTGGGAGGTTTTTAAATGGTAAAGAAATTCCTTCATATTGAAGGACTCATGGTCCTTTTAGCTACGATTTCCATCTATTCGTCATATGAATTCAGCTGGTGGATGTTCCTTTTATTGATTTTGTCACCTGATGCTTCCATGCTGGCCTATCTGATCAATGAGCGGATTGGAGCAAAAGTTTATAACTTATTTCATACTTATACCCTCTCCATATTCACGATCTTACTAGCCGTTTTTCTAAAGTCGGATGCATTGATGATGATTGGTTTAATTTGGACCGCTCATATTGGAATGGATCGCTTATTTGGGTATGGTCTTAAATACACTTCATCCTTCAAAGCTACGCACATTCAAAGGCTGTAATAAGCTTTCCTCATGTAAAAGGCAGCGTGGTTACGCATCACACTGCCTCCTGCTCTCTTTTCTTTACACGCCTCGCTTGTTACCCCATATATAGGTATGCAACTGTGGCAGCACTTTCACATCATTCAATTCATCATCAGCTATCACTTTATCAATTAACTCTTCGTATTTCTTCAATAGTCCGCTAATTAGGTGCTGATCATCCGCCGTCCTGCTGTCATCATTCCCGACCTGCAGATAAAAAGGAACATCCGGGTACCGGCCATGTACTTTTTTTGCATACTGATAATCTTCATCATCAAAGACGACTACCTTCAACGAGACATTATTATCGGGATTTCGATCAGCCAGGTTCGATATGATTTGATCTAGCACCGTAAAGTCCGTGTTCATTCTAGAGCTCGGCGGCTTAGGTGAAATAGTCAGTTCATCAATATCGAGAAACCAATCCTGCCATCGGCTCCCCTGTGTTTCGACACCTATTTTCATTTTATTTTCATGTAAGATCGCTATCAAGCCGTTTAGGTTTTTCAGCAGAGCCGGGTTTCCGCCTGATATCGTCACGAAGGAAAAACCGGAACCCCCAATTCGCTTCAGCTCATCCCATATTTCTTCAGCAGTCATTTGGACGGTATCTTCCTTACCGGTGCCATCCCAAGTAAATGCGGAATCACACCAGGCACACGAATAATCGCAGCCGGCCGTCCGAACGAACATGGTTTTTTGACCAATGACCATTCCCTCACCTTGGATGGTCGGGCCAAAGATTTCCATAACGGGGAGTTTACTCACTTTCCATCCACTCCCGTCTGGCTTCAGCATAGCTTGTTGGCGTTTCGTAAAGGCGAATAAATTCGACCCTAGCACCCTCATAATCTTTTAATGAAAGGGCTTCGGCCATTTTTTCATAAATCCAAACAACCATATTTTCAGCTGTCGTGTTCATGAGCGGCAGGGTTTCATTCAAATAACGATGATCCAAGTGGATTTCAATTTCATTTTTCCATATATCCTTGATGTCCCCAAAATCTATCATCAAACCGCGTGAATCCGTATACCCGCTCAATCCGAAAATGACCTTATATGTGTGGCCATGCAGGTTCTTGCATTTTCCTTCATAGTCATGCAAATGGTGCGCCGCGTCAAAGGTGAATTCCTTACTCACGAGAACCCTCTTGTTTGTATACTTCAATTGGCTGCGCTGAATATCTTCATCAATTTTTTGGAGTTTATCCACTATAGAAAAACCGTACATCATGAAAGCACCTTCCGTCTGCTTACATAGTCATCCAGTCCTTTTTTTCGCAGATTACATGCCGGACAATCTCCACAGCCGTCGGAGATGATTCCGTTATAGCAAGTCAAGGTCTTTTCGCGGACAAACTCGAATGCGCCAAGCTGATCCGCAAGCTCCCATGTTTCCTCTTTATTAAGCCACATTAGCGGCGTATCAATCACGAATGACTGGTCCATCGACAAGTTCAAGGTCACATTCAACGATTTAATGAATACATCGCGACAGTCTGGATATCCTGAGAAATCCGTCTCACATACACCTGTGACGATATGTTTAGCGCCAATCTGACTGGCCAACACCCCGGCAAACGAAAGGAACAGCAAATTCCTCCCTGGTACGAACGTTGACGGCAATTCCCCGTCTTCCCCGTCCTCCACTGCAATATCACTTCTCGTCAATGCATTCGGTGCCAGTTGGTTCAGCAGCGACATGTCAAGGATATGATGGTTCACGCCCAATTCCTTGGCAATGTTTTGAGCGCATTCGATTTCCAAGCTATGCCGCTGATTATAATCGAACGTCACCGCTTCCACTTCCTCAAATCTCTCCAATGCCCAGAACAGGCAAGTCGTACTGTCCTGACCTCCGCTAAACACAACCACTGCCTTTTCTTTTTTCTTCATTTCTATAAAACTCCTTTTTACGGAAAAAAACAGCACCCTAAGAATAGAGCACTGTTTCTCCTTAGTTTTTTTGAGAGGGTAGCTAGAACCTCTTCCGCCTTAACGCGGAATATTATATTTTTCCAAGTCAATAGTAACTTGAAAACGATAATAAATCAAGATGATTATATTTAGTGAATATTAGATCTGATGGAAAATTTGGTTATCTTTTCATTGCTTAAATATCCCATTAACTATCCGATAAACAAGTATGAACAAAATATCGATAAAGGGGTCCATTCATTTGAAAAGCATTAAAGGAAAGGTATTGGTGGCATTTTCACTCATTATATCTTTATGTATCATCTTAGGAGCATTCAATATTTATAGCAGCAACAAGTCACTGGTATATTCCCAGGATATCATCGAAAAGGAACTTCCGCTTCTTATCCAAAATGAAAAGCTACTATATAATCTAGCACAAAGAACCGCATTCGCCCGAGCTTATATTCTATATGGTGACGAGAGTTATAAAGAAAAGTTCTTACAATATACCGAAGAAAGTCAGGTCATCCAGAAGAAACTCTTGTCCTTAAGCGATTCGGATAAAGCGAAGGATTTGATCGAGAAAAGCGTCGATTGGAGAACGATGATTGTAGACCGGGTATTTACCCAATATGAAAAAGGAAATGAAGAACGCGCTAAAGAGATACTCAAAAATGAAGTGGCGCCAATCAGCAATGAAGTAATGGAGGGTTTCAAGGAGCTTGCTACGGAACGCGAGGAATTAATCGCCTCTTCGGGTGAAACCGTCATCGCAAGCGGGAAATCGATTAAGTCGACAAGTATCATCATATCCATTGCGGCAGTCCTTATCGGCCTCCTGCTTGCGCTTGTTACAGCCAATCTCATTACCGCCCCCCTCCTTAAAATCAGGGACAGGATGAAAATGGTGGCTGACGGAGAGCTGAATCATGAGCCCCTTGAGCAAAAGTCAAATGACGAAATTGGGGAATTAACGGTATCCGCCAACCAAATGCAGAAAAACCTGCGTGATACGATTGAAAAAATGCTGGCTGTATCCGAATCCGTTTCGAACCAAAGTGAAAATTTGACTCAATCAGCGGATGAAGTCCAACAGGGCAGCAGACAGATAGCGACCACCATGTACGAACTTTCGGAGGGTTCGGAGTCGCAAGCAAACCGGGCAACTGAAATGGTGCGGATGATGGATGAATTCAGCGGCAAGATCGAACAGGCCCATCTTGAAGGAGTCGAGGTAGCGCAAAGCTCAACCGAGATCCTTTCCATGACAAAGGAAGGAACCACTTTAATGCGAAGTTCAGTCCAAAAAATGAAAATGATTGATGAGGTCGTTAAAAATGCCGTCGAGCAAGTGAAAGGGCTCGATTCCCATTCACAGGAAATCTCTCAGCTTGTTCATGTCATCAAGGATATATCCAATCAAACCAATTTATTGGCCTTGAATGCGGCCATAGAAGCGGCACGGGCTGGCGAACATGGAAAAGGCTTTGCCGTCGTCGCGGATGAGGTGCGAAAACTCGCTGAAGGGGTCACACACTCGGTTGGGGATATCACCGAAATCGTAACCGCAATACAAGCTGGTTCAAAAAACGTCGTCCATTCCCTGGAGGATGGTTATATACAGGTGGATGAGGGCACGAAACAGATAACCCTTACCGGCCAAACCTTCGAAACAATCAATCACTCTGTCGGGAATATGGGTACGAAGATTCAGCATATTACTAATGAATTAAACTACATCTCTACAAATAGTAAAAAGATCAATCAGGCCATCGAAGACATTGCAGCCGTTTCTGAGGAGTCAGCGGCAGGTATCGAACAAGTCTCCGCCTCCGCTCAACAATCGAGCTCATCAATGGATGAAATCACGAATCACGCCAGTGAACTTGCATCTTCGGCAGAACTGCTGACTGAACAGGTTAAGAAGTTCCAATTATGACACTAGCAATTTCCCGTCACATGAATGCGGGAAATTGCTTTTTTTCTTCCATTATAAGGGTTGTTTCATTTTCGTATATCGGGGAATAAATAACTATACACAATAATAACCATTAAAAAGCAAATCTATTAAAAGAGGCTGGAAGTGAATATTTTTCTTCGTTTTCAGAATATTTAGTGTATAATAGATATAACTAAAGGAATATTTTAACTGATATAATCATTGCTTCCAATACCTGAAAATCCTGACCTTTCCTTTCAACACCATGCACGGATACTTATACTCAGTAAGGATCCACTGCATGCTTTCTCTCGAATCAAATCATTCACAACTTTATTCACACAAAAACACAATTTTCACTCCGAATTCGTAAAAAAGGTTAAATTCCACTAATGATATGTTACTATTAAACTAAGACCTTTTAACCCCACAAGGAGGAATTCATATGAAACGTTTTTTCAAATTCATAGCAGATTTTAACGAAAGAAAAGCACTGGAACGGGAAAACGAAGAATTCTTTCGCAAAGAATACGAAAATTATATGAAGATGAATCCTGACAATCAAGGAAAAAGAAGGAGATTAGCTCCTAGACTTTATGTGATTGATGGCGGTAAAAAGGACTCCAACCTTGAGATTACTGACAGAAAGAAATCCAGTTAACCGGATTCCTTCCATAATCAGCTACCAATGCTGTAGCTCAAGACTCACAAACGTTAAATCTCCATGATAAACGGAGATTCGTGACCATTCCATTCATTTACAATATATAAGCCGAAAGCTCAGATATACTTCTGAGCTTTTTTTATTTTTCATTCTTCTATAAACACTATATCTATAGAAGAAACTAGGTATTTTTTAAAAAAAATGGATTAACTTTAGTTTATTTCATGTTTCAGGTAAAAGTTCAATTATAGTCCCATGGGTATTCTCTGAGGAAAAAACCGGAAAATATATTAAAAAAGAGATGTGTTCTTTTACTCATCTTTGTCCAAATTCAAAAGAGTTCAACTATTTGAGTCGATAGATGCAATATTTTACATTGAATGACAAATGAATAAACAATATTACATAAAGATTACCTTCTGGGTATAAACAATTATTAAACTGTAATAAACCTCACTCCAAAAAACATTTCATTATATAAATATAGCCATTAAGCATTAGGTTCAAATACTCACGAAACTGTTTTTGTGCTATTTATCATGGGTTTTTGTTACAACTACCATAAATTAGTGTAAATAAACCAGGTTTGACTGAGTTTTCATCCGCATCTTTGTACTCATAGCACATTTAATCCCTTTAGATACTATTACACTCTTATATACATTTTTTTGAAAAAGATGATAAAAACTATATTACGATAGAATAATTGACTCTTGCCTATTAAGTTTAAAATCATGTAGTGTGTATTCAGTAAATCAAATACTTCAAAAAAGAGAGGTAAAAAAATGGCACCAATATTTATCTGTGCGATCTTTTTGCTTGGCTATGGAATAGTCGAACAAAAACGCCATCAAAAGCGTCTCGACTCCATTCCAGTACGTGTAAATGTGAATGGGATTCGAGGGAAATCGACTGTAACGCGTTTAATTACAGGTGTAATTCAAGAAGCTAAGTACAAAACAGTAGGTAAAACAACCGGAACATCGGCAAGAATGATCTATTGGTTTACGGACAAAGAAAAACCGATCGTACGCCGCCCAGAGGGACCGAACATTGGTGAACAACGGCGTGTGGTCAAAGAAGTTGCCGATCTTGGAACAGAGGCACTTGTTTGTGAATGTATGGCCGTTCAGCCTGATTATCAACTAATCTTCCAAAATAAAATGATCCAAGCCAACATTGGGGTCATCGTGAATGTATTAGAAGACCATATGGATGTCATGGGCCCAACATTGGATGAAGTAGCTGAGGCCTTCACTGCTACCATACCCCATAATGGTCATTTAATAACAATCGAAAGTGAATACTTGGACTTTTTCAAACAAATTGCCAAAGAACGCAACACAAAAGTGATCGTGGCAGATAATTCAAGAATATCGGAAGATTTCCTACGCGAATTCGACTATATGGTATTTCCTGATAACGCTTCACTGGCTTTGGCCGTTGCAGAAGCTTTGGGCATTGATGAAAAAACGGCTTTTCGCGGCATGTTAAATGCACATCCCGATCCAGGTGCCATGCGGATCACCAAGTTCGGGGATCCAATCCAGCCAACTTTCTTTGTAAATGGCTTTGCGGCAAATGACGCGTCATCGACGCTGAATATCTGGGAACGTGTCAATACGTTCGGATACAGCACAGAACCTCCTATCGTCATCATGAACTGCCGTCCCGATCGTGTTGATCGTACCGAGCAGTTTGCAAGAGATGTCTTGCCATACATAAAGTCCGAAATCGTCATTGCCATTGGTGAAACTACATCACCGATCACAAGGGTTTTCGAGCAAGGTAATTTAGATACAAAAGAGTATTGGGATTTAGAAAACTGGTCAACTGAAGAAATTGTGGCCCGTCTCCGCCCATTAATGAAAAACCGCATCGTTTACGGTGTGGGTAATATTCATGGTGCAGCGGAACCATTAATCGAAGCATTCATGAAATCTAAAACGAAGCAAAAAGCGAGTTAAGTAGGAGGAACCTTAATGTTTGGAACGGATTTATATGTAGCACTAGTACTAGGAGTAACGCTAAGCCTTATCTTTTCAGAAAAAACGGGTGTCGTACCCGCAGGACTTATTGTACCAGGTTATTTGGCATTAGTATTTGACCAAGTGCAAATCATGCTTGTCATCATGATCATTAGTGTCGTAACTTATTTAATCGTCACTCACGGCCTTTCAAGATGGGTGATTTTATATGGAAGAAGAAAATTCGCAGCCATGATGGTGACCGGGATTTGCTTGAAACTCCTATTGGACTTCGTCTACCCCGTCATGCCGTTTGAAATATTCGAGTTTCGGGGAATCGGTATAATCGTACCTGGTTTGATAGCGAATACCATTCAAAGACAAGGAATGCCATTGACACTCGGCAGCACGCTTTTATTATCCGGCTTAACTTTCGGTTTAATGAACGTGTACTCCCTATTCTGAGGTGCATAAAATGAAACGGACTTTAAATTCAAAAGAAAAAACACTTATCTTTATTAAGCGCACGAAGAAAAAGAATCTTAAATACGCTGGAATCATACTACCTATATTACTAATCGCTTTAGGCATTACCACTTGGATGGGACAAGCTGAAGATTTGAAAACAGCCGCTTCCAAATCTGATCAACCATTGACGATGACAATGGTCGGTGATGTGATGATGGGGCGTAATGTTGAAGAAGTGACGGAAAAGCACGGGTATGATTATCTGTTCCGTTATATGAAGCCCTATTTTGCCGCTTCAGACTATGTCAGCGGGAATTATGAACACCCTGCTTTAAAAGACGGGGTATCTAACTACAAGGAAGCAGACACGGCCATCCGGTTAAACTCCAATAAAAGTGGTGTGAAGGCCGTTAAAGATGCTGGCTTCTCTGTGATGACATTGGCCAATAACCATATGATGGACTTTGAAGAACGAGGGCTTCTTGATACGATTGATGAATTCAAAAATGCGGATATGGACTATGTCGGTGTTGGATCGAACACTGCCGACGCTAAAGCTAGCATCGACTATGCGGACGTTAATGGCTTACGTGTCGCAACACTTGGCTTTACAGATGTTTATAAAAAGGATGCCGTACCAAAAAATGATCAAGCTGGCTTATTGAACGCGAATCCTGATTTGTTATTTGAAATGATTGGCAAAGCAAGGGATGCCGAGCAAGGTAACGCAGATTTGGTTGTAGTGAATATGCATTGGGGTCAAGAGTATTCATCATCTGCAACCTCCCGTCAAACTGACTTGGCTAAAGCGGTCATCGATGCGGGGGCAGACATCATCATCGGCCATCATCCCCATGTACTACAATCTTTTGATGTTTATAAAGATGGAATCATTTTCTATAGTTTAGGAAACTTCATTTTCGATCAAGGCTGGACACGTACAAAGGATTCAGCCATGGTTCAATACCATTTGGCGGAAGACGGAAAAGCTGCAATCGATGTCGTTCCTCTGCAAATCGAAGAAGCCACTCCAAGGCCAGCCACCTCAACAATCGATCAATCACGAGTTTACCGTCAGTTGACGAAGGAAACGAGTGAAAAAGCCCAATGGTCGAAAAAAGAGGATCATATCGAGATTACCCTGAATCACAAGAAGGTAATCGACCATAAGGCACAACGTGAACAAGAAGAAAAAGCTGCGAAAGACAAGAAAGCTGCACAAGAGAAAAAAGAAGAAAAAGTCAAACAGCAGAACATGCACCCCATCCAGTAAGAGAACAATGGATCCTACGTGAATAAGAGAACACACTACTTAGATGCTCAACGAAAAGGGGGAACAACAGATGATTAACCGTATGACGAGAAAAGTGCTCCTTTCCCTTTGCATGCTCATATATATAGCTGGATGTTCGAAGCCATCCCCTATTTCTGACACGAATGAACCGATAGATAGTAAGACAGCTCAATCATATGGGGTCAGTTCTTCAAACCCTATCGCAATAGATGTGGGGATGGATATTTTGGATAACGGCGGAACTGCGGCGGATGCCGCTATTGCGGTATCTTATGCATTAGGTGTAATCGAACCCTATGGATCTGGGATAGGTGGTGGCGGCGGTATGCTGATCGACCCTGAGTCCGGCAAACCCAATTTCATCGATTATCGTGAATCCTCTCCGGAAGACCCAAGTTCAAGACACCATACGGGGATTCCTGGGTTAGTGGCCGGCATGCAGGTTATCCATGATAAGTATGGAAGCGTACCAATGGAAGATCTTATTCAGCCTGCCATCGATTTGGCTCAAGACGGGTTTAAAGTGGACGAAATGTTATCCTCACGCTTGGCTGGAGCCAAAACAAGGGCTTCTTCCGATGAGACTTCCCTATTTTATCCTGATGGTGATGCCATTGAACCAGGAAAGACGCTTATTCAAAAAAAACTTGCTGAAACATTGAAGAAGATTCAACAAGAAGGTCCTGATGGTTTCTATAAAGGGGAGATCGCACGGGATATTAAAAGAGAGACAGACGTTGACTTGATGGATTTAAAGCGTTATGAGGTGAAAGAACGTAAGCCTGTTCAAGGGACATTTGCCGGTTATGACGTTCTGACCGCCCCTCCTCCCTTTTCCGGGATTACAGTTCTTGAAATGTTGAAACTTGCCGAGGAAACGAACCTAGGTGAGTCTTCAAGCAAATCAGCTTATATGAAAGTGTTGGGGGGCATCACAAATACGGCTTATCAAGATCGAGTCTCCCATATAGGGGATGGAACCAGTGCAGCTAAGGCTGAACAATTGCTCTCCCCCATTCACTTAAATAATCTTAAAAGTAAAATCACAAGTGATAACTGGGAAAATAAAGAATCGAATGGTTCCGAAGAACATGAAAGTACCACACATTTTGTGATTATGGACAAGTATGGCACTGTCGTTTCTGCAACAAATACGCTCAGTAATTTTTTCGGATCTGGTGACTATACGAATGGATTTTTCCTTAATGATCAATTGAAAAATTTTGGGTCTGACTTGAATTCCCAAAAGGCATATAAACGATCTAGAACATTCACCGCACCAACCATTCTCAAGAATCCAGGGGAGGAATCGATTGGGATCGGTTCACCCGGCGGTGATAGAATTCCTCAAGTATTGATGCAGGTCCTTTATTCATATACAGAGAATGATGGCTCATTTCAGGATATCATCGACCGTAACCGGTTCGTCTATGATGGAAAGAAAATTCATACAGAATCAAGGTTTTCGAATGAAATAATATCAGAATTGGAAGATTCAGGATATGAAGTCATTCAAAATATAAACCCCATGTATTATGGCGGGGTTCAGGTTCTCGTTAAAAACGAGAAAACCGGATTGTTATCCGGAGCTGGGGATAAGAGAAGAAATGGGAGCTGGAAAGCGCAGCAATAAAAATGTAGTCCTGCCTCGCCATTCAAATATCATTTGAACTTTTAGCGATGCATAAGGGGATGAGAATATGGATATTGTAAAAAAAATCACAAGCTGGGTTTTACCTGTTATTCTTATAGCAGCCATGCTTGTGACCATGAATATGTTTAAGCGGACCGAAACTTTATCATCCGATGAGCAAAAGAAAATAGAACAATATACGACTATCGAAGAATAAAAAAAGCAGGGGCAACCCCCGCTTTTTTTATTTTTGCTCTCGACGGGTATGGTATGGGTAAATAAGGTACAGATACGGGGGGAAAACGATGAACGAAAATAGCTATACCAATTATGCCGAGCTTCAGCAAAAAGAACAGGAATCCTTCGATTACCGCATCACTGTTTACCACAGGAACCCGGATATTGCGGTCCTGGCTATACATGGCGGGAATATCGAACCAGGTACTGGTGAAATTGCTGCCGCCATTGGAGAAAGGCTTGGTGCCAGCACCTATCTTTTCGAAGGTCTGAAACCAAGCCGTAACAAAGTCCTCCATATAACATCCAACTTGTTCAATGAACCCATAGGGGTTTCAATGGCTGCGGACTCACGGACAAACCTCTCCATTCATGGACACTGCGACGTACATAACGTGCTCGTTTACATCGGCGGGAGAAATGAAACCTATAAGAACTTGATTTTACATTCCCTGAATGAAGCTGGATTTCAAGCTGAGTATGCGCCACAGCACCTTTCAGGCATGAATGAAAACAATATCACAAACAAATGTAAAATGAGTGCAGGCGTTCAATTGGAACTTTCCACTAAGCTTAGAAAAAGCCTGTTCAAAGATGATGACTTTACCAGTAAAAACAGGGTCAATCGATCGGATCTTTTTCACCGTTTCGTTCGCGCCCTTGAAAAAGCGACTTTGAAATATAAACAGCATGAATGAACTTCCTACGTTCTTCGATCTTTTTTTTACAAAAGGACGCCAGAAACAGCCAAGTTGACTTATACCCATTCTTTTTAGTTCATAAGGTTTTTGACTTGTCCGAAGCTTTCGAACTTCTCGGCAAAATATTCCGACCCAAGGTTGGAGGTATGAACGCCAGCTTTTTCCGTTGTATGGAGAAAACGGCCATCGCCTAGATATATGCCTACGTGGGTCACACCTATTCTTGAACCTGTATCCCTAAAGAACACTAAATCCCCTGCCTTTGGATTTTCAATTGTCGGGAGCAATGAGAAGTAGTTCGCTGCGGAACCGCGTTTTACTGAAAGTCCCTGCTCCTTCATGACCCAATAGATGAATCCGCTGCAATCCATGCCAATCATCGGATCATCTTCCCCGAAAACATAGGTGAACCCTCTTAGTGTATAGGCGTACTTAATGACATCATAAGCTTTATCATAAGAAGCTTCTTGGTTTACATAGAACGGATACAAAGGGTTGCTGTAAAGCTGAAGATACTGTCCTTTCATCAAGTCATCTGTCGGCAGGGCATTACGACTTTTAATCGTATTTATGGATATATTGTATTTTTCCGCAATGCTTTTTAGCGTTTCCCCGTTTTGGACAATATGCTCTCCTTTAGGAGTGTATGTTTTATAGGCAATTTGGTATTTTTCATAGTAGTTTTCTGTGCTAGACCTCACCCGAACCGTTTCTGCACCATATCCAGCATTGACAAATTGGTCATTGCCGAGATAGATACCTGCAGTCACGACTTTTGAACTGTCCCTTTCCAAGAAGAATATAATATCTCCGGTTTTCGGAGTGGCTGTATCCATCCCTTGCTTATAAAACCCATCCACTGTCAAACGGTCGATGGGTACATTTTGCTGGGAAAGCACCCAATGGATCAATCCGCTGGAATCGAACCCTGTTGCTGGCGTCTCTTCTCCAGCAGTCTTTTTAAATCCTATAAAAGATTTGGCATAGTTCGCAATTTGTTTTCCTCTCTCCGACCACTGGTAGACGGAAGGAGTATAGGCATTTTGAGTGATCGTTAACTTCTGGCCTACATATAACTTTCCATCGGGTAAACCATTCGTTTTCATCAATTGCCAGGACGATATATTATAAGTCTTGGCAATCGATTCTACCGTATCGCCAGTAGTTACAGTATGCAAACGATCTGCCGCCTCGACCTTTAAGCCAGGTAATGAAGTGAAACTAACCATGAATACTAATAAAAGTGCCATACTGCATAATCTTCCTTTAAACATTTTAACCCTTCCTTTATACTGAAACTCTTTTCTACCATTTCCCAGTCAAAACACTCCATCATACGAAAGCCCAACAAGCTTTCATGCCCTTCCTTTATACTAAAAAACAACAAATGACCATGTCTAAATACTTACCATCACCAGTAATATCGGTGAATCATTTTAAACTTTTAACCTATTTTTCTATAAAAGATCATTATTCCCCCTCAATAAAACGACCCGAAATACCCCATTGTACCCACTTTTTGTTTTCCACTAAAAAAATGGTAGCTTTTCAACTGTTCCCCTTCCCTCGGAAAAAGAATAATTAGGATAGTGGATATGCGTAGAAAATGGAAGAATGCGAAGAGGAATATGGATCAGCTCAATAAGTTACATGAGAGATCCCACGACCAATGATCCCCATCTCTAAATGCTGGATGTCCTTACGGTTTTGACCTCGGTCATGATAAAGTGGTACATATGCGGCTCGCTCTTTTTGTCAGGGCCCAACGATAATGGAGTGATCATCTTGATAAAAATGACTAGTAAAGCCCAGCAGGTAATTAAGGACATGCAACAAAACTTAGAAGAGGAAACGTATTTGAGATTTGGTGTAAACAGACCATGTTGTAACCAGATGAACTACTCATTAACCCTGTCACGAACTAAAAAGGAGCAAGAGGAAGTGCTCGTTTTACACGATATTAAAATTTTAATCGATCCATCGGACTCCCATTTTACAGATCTGACGGAGATTGATTTCGAAGGCGATGGATTTATAATCAGAAACCCGAATCCGTTGGTATCCCCCATCATCTAATAGACGAAAAAAGGGGGAAAGCTTAAATGGCTCTCCCCTTTTTCTATGAATCTATGGCATATACACGGTTTTAATATGTGTAAGCTTCAAAAACATTTGATCCCCGCCAGCTGTCGTTAACTCCACTAAATTGTTTTCAACCTCTTTAAGCACTCCAATCTTCATGGGGTCCTCTCCCCCATCAAAAACGACAAGCTTTCCTACATTTCTCTTTAATTGTTCTTCCAAGGAACGAACCATGGGCCCTTGTGAAGGATTGACGGGAAAACTCTCACTATTGAGGGTATAGGGCGTGGCATTTTGATTATATGGAGTAAGCCATTTAAGGTGATGCAGCGATATATACATCGTTTTATATACTGGCGAGTAGAAGGCAATGTAATCATTTAAAACATTGGTGATATAACCATGTATAGGGGCCTGTCCCGCAACATGGAGTTCTAAAAAAAATCCTTTTGCATTCATCAGCGCTTTTCGATAGGAAATGGAAGCCATCTCTTCCATCATGGGGGACTCTATAGGATATCTGATATCGTCATCGATCTCAGAACTTAGATTGAAACTTTGGACATGCAGCATTGGAAAGTATAAAAACTGCTGTCCATTGAACAATACCAGAATATCCGTACTCAGATCAGTTAGAATTCCTTTGAACGTTTTTTTTCCAGAGAGTTGAACATCAATCTGTTTACCCAGTAATGCAACTGCATCACTCATTACTATCTCCTCCTAGGGGTTAATCAGTTAAAAATCATATGCACCCAATAGAACAATAAGAGCAGCGTCACCACTGTTGATATTGGTATGACTATCAGGGAAACGCTTAAATAATCTTTCCACTTTATTTTCATTTTATTTTGTTTCAGGATATGCATCCAGATCAGTGAGGCAAGAGTACCGATGGGCAATAACAATGATCCCATGTCACTACCGATTATATTAGCGAGGTAAATGGTTTTTAAGGTGATGGGATCAAGTCCCATCTCAGTTAAGGTAATGGTACCTATCATTAGCGCTGGATGATTGTTGAAGATGTTTGATAAAATCGAAACTAATCCTCCCATGATAAAACTTGCACTCAGTAACCCTCGGTTTACAATCGGTTCACATATCTCTACGAGCACGGCTGTAAGCCCCACATTATGGAGACCATAAATGATGACATACATGGAGAATGCGAATATCAGGATTTTCCAAGGGGTCTTTTTTAAAATATCGACAGGATTGGTCCGTAAATGATACCATCTCCAGACCAGCAAGGATAAAGATCCTAGTACTGCAACCCATTCGATCGGAATGGAAAGATAAGAAGCGACAAAGAGTAAACAGCGCACCACGAACACATAGAGTAATACTTTCAACATGAATCCAGTGCGTTGCTTTTTTGTTTCAACCGTCATTTTCCCCTTTAAGGGGTGGAAATTCTTAGTGAAGAAACTTTCCTCTATGTCATAAGAGATTTCCGGTAATTTCTTGGGCAATTTTTTCTTGACCACAACGAACATCAACCATGACATAAAGATCAACCCCAGAGTTGCGGGGACAAACATCATGGCAGTATGCATATAAAGCGTCATATGCACAATTTGCAATGCGATTAAATTAACGATGTTACTCACGCCAATTGGCGCGCTGGAAGCAGTCGCAATCAACGCTCCACTCAAAAGATACGGGATGGCTTGATGCGGCTTCAATCTGAGGTTTTTCAGAAGCAAGATCAAGATGGGTGTAGTAATCATGATGCTGCCGTCGTTATTGAATAACAGGGTCATTAAAAAGCATAATAATTGAATGTACCAATATAGGCGGTATCCAGATCCTTTAGCCAGGATGGATAGTCTTGCAGCCGCCCAGTGAAAAAAACCGAAGCTTTCCAAGATGACTGCCATCACTATCGTTGCCATGATGGTGATCGATGCTCCACCGATTTTGTTGATGATATCCCAAATATCACTATGGGATACTGTACCAGTCAGTAAAATGATTCCTGCACCAATTGAAGCTGGCCATGCTTCATTTAAACCTCCTGGCCTCCATAATATAACTATCATTGTCATCACGAACACAAAAATAGTCATTCCAATCTCGAAATTCATGTTGTTCTCCCCTTTTTGGGCCTTGAGACATTGGACCCTACTTGTCCGATTGCTATATATATATTCCCTTTTGTAAAAAAAGCACGGGATACTTGCCCAGACTTTCTAAATTGTACCTTTGTCCTTCTAGTGAAAATGTCCCCTAAGGAGAGATGCGCATTGCCAATAAGCATGGTTAAGTGCCTATTAAATGATAAAATGGCGTCCGTTGCACCGTACAATGAACTCCCAATACAAAAAAAGAGGAAACCACTTTAGTGGCATCCCCTTTTGCAAAAAAGCGTATATTCGTTACTCTAATTCTTTATCTGGAATTCCCCCAGCGTATTTTCCAAATCATTTATTAACTGTGTAAGCTGCAGCGTATATTGCGCAAGTTCATTGGATGAAGCAGCTTGTTCCTCCATCGATGATGCAATTTCTTCTGACGAAGCCGTTGTTTGCTGAGATACGGCGGTTATTTCTTCTATCACTTTAACTACCGTTTCTTTTTGTTGATTGATGCTTTCAATGGATCGTGTTTCTTCAGTTATCGAATTGGATATCCTCCCAACGGAGTCCTCCAGCTCTTTCATGGCTTCACTAACCGTGATTACGGCATTTTTCTGATCCTTGCTGATTTGATTCGTTTCTTTGGTCGTTTTTAACAGTTCCTCTGTATCTTGCAGAATGCTTTGGATGATTGCTTGAATATTTTTTGTAGCTTCCTTTGAATCATCAGCCAAGCTCCGCACTTCATTCGCTACAACAGCAAACCCTTTGCCGGACTCACCTGCCCTTGCCGCTTCTATCGATGCATTCAAAGATAACAAATTGGTTTGTTCTGATATTTTCGATATGGCATTCGTGACATCGGAAATGGTTTTTGATTTTTCTACAAGTTTCAAGCTCATGCTAGTGACTTCCGTAAACGCCAACTCCAATTTCTGATACGATGTTTCCAGGCCACTGACCTGCTGTTTCCCTGATTCTATTTTTTCAGAAGCCTGCTCCAAAACGGATTGGGTCTCTCTGGATTGTTGTGATAACCCATCGATTTCTTCACTTAGTACCTGAATGGTACTTGCCCCATGTTCCACTTGTTCAGATTGATTCGATGCGCCAGCCGCAATCTCTTCTATCGCGCGTGAAACATCCGTAATGGCGGCACTATTTTCAGCAGCTATTTGGCTTAGTCCGGCATTGGCATGTGTTACGGATTCCGCGTTGGTGTTTACCTTGGCAACCAATCCCCTTAATTTCCCCAGCATCGAGTTATAGCTTTTGCTTAAGTCCCCAATTTCATCATTTGATTTAATGGCAAATTCGGTTACTAAATCCCCGCTCGCCGTCTTTTCTATGATTTTTTTGAAGTCGGCCATGATTTTCGTTAACTTTCCTGCAAGATAAAGGGCACAAATCGTACCAAATAAGAGACCTAAAATACCTGATATCAATACGATTCCATTAATATCATCCAGCTTGGATTGCAGTATTTTGTCTGGGGTGAGCGCCAGCACTTTCCAGTTCACTTCAGGAACCCCCATTCACCTGTATACTCTTCATTATCCAACTTCAAGGATTGACTTGTCTCAGCAGCTCCATTATAAATGTCGGCCACCCACTTGAACTCAGAATTGAATCGGGCAGTATCGGAAATGAAATCCTCCACCCCCTCTTCCTTTCCGCTTGTTTCAGGGTTCATATTCTTTCCATCCATATCTTTCATGAAGGAACTCACGATAAAACCTTGAGAATCCAAGACTACCAAATGACTAGTAGAATCTTTTTCGATACTGGCCCTCATATTTCCAATTGTCGAGAGGTCAATATCATAACCGAGGGCACCTGCCATTTTTCCGTCTGATAAAACGGGAGTGACTACGGAAGTCATGATCGTCCCTGAAACACTATCCTTATACACGTCCATCCATTTCGTTTCTGGTTTTTCTGTTAGCTGTGTATAAGTTTTGGTCTCCCGGGCATCCTGATTGAAATCCATATGGGGCGAAGCATATAAGGAACCATCCGATCCATCCATATAATAAACCGAAATTAAATTTTCATTGTTCGTTTGAAATGCCTTTAACGTTTGTTGGATATCTTTGATTGAATCTCCATTCTTTATCTGATTGGAGATTAGCTGGGATAATTGCTCAAGCGAGTTTTCATATGTGGCCATGCTCAAATTGATTTGTGCCGCTGCATTTTGTGCCGAGCTTTTGTTGAGGGATATACTATCATCCTTAAAGATGGAAGTTACCTTCACCCCCATTATCGAAACGGAAACGACTATAGCGAGAAAAACGGATGTACATATAAACAATAGCCATTTTACCCGGATCGATATCCTTCTTTTTACTTTTTCTTTCTTGTCAGCCACTGAACTTCCCATTAATAATTTCCCCCTTTATTTGCTGCGGAAGCTTCTGCTTCCCTGTTTGATAACAAAGATTTAATCTATGCCAAAATGGATCCTTCCTTAATTAAGGTCACTTACTTTATTTTTCCACATAAACATACTATATACCTATTTTACCATTGTCAATTACAAATAAAGATAAAACGCATAGGCCCTAAGGTGTGCTCACACATAAAAAACACCGTTCGTATTCCAAACGATGTTTAAATCGCCTATATTTAAGGCATTTTCTAGCCAAATACCTTTATCTATAGGGTTAAATTCCTCTGATCATTTTCCATATTTTCATGATTCTTTTACAATTATTTTTGCAGACTTCAACCAAAAATGACTCTATTGTTCAAAATCGACGGTTATAAAATCCGAAAAGTGGATAGCATTGATGAATTCAAAAAAAAACCCTTGGATTCTTTAGAATCAAGGGTTTCACTTGGGTAATAATAGGTTTAATGCAAGAATTAGCGTAATGCTGCGGCTAAGCTTTCTCCGAATTCTTTGGCGCCATCCGGTCCATCACCAGTGATTATATCATCTTGTGCAACGACATGCTGTTCAACATATTCAACGGAATTAGCTTTCAATTCGTCAATTTGAACATCAACTGGGTAACAAGCAGCTTTTCGGCCAGAAAGCAAACCTGTTTTCGCTACAGTTACAGATCCTGCACATATACCCGTTACAAGGACTTTTTGCTCATGAGCTCGTTTCAAATAGCTTTGTAATTCCAGGTTACCCCATAGATGATCGTTCGTACCGGATCCTCCAATTACGGCCACTGCATCAAAATCACTGACTGAAACGTCAGAAAAGATCACTTCAGCCATTGCCTTTCCTTGATAGTCACCAGTAATTTCTCCTGTTTTCGTACTCGCTATCGTTACTTCCACTCCTGCATTTTCCAAAACTTCTTTAGGCTGAAATAATTCATCTTCATTAAAACGTTCTGGTGGTATAATTAGTAAAGCTTTTTTACTCATATAAATTGCCTCCTAAAATTCAATTGTCTGTATGACTATTCATATTGTATCGCTGCTTTTCAGCGCCGGGAAGAACGCACTTTAATGTGCGGAGGTTACCTAGAGGTTACTGTTAAATAAAAAAGGAGTTAAAGTCCATGTCAGAAACATTAAGAGATGAAATCAAAGAAAAGATCTTAAACGGCCATTATAATTGCGAAAAAGAGCTTACGTTATCCACATTTAGCAGCAAATGGAAAATCGTCATTTTATGGCATTTAGGTGTTGAAGGTACACACCGATTCAGTGACCTTCAAAGACTTTTCCCAAAAATATCACATAAAATCTTAACGAATCAATTGCGGGAACTTATGGAAGATGGCATCGTTCACCGGGAAGTTTATCCTGAAGTCCCTCCAAAAGTCGAATATTCCATGACCGAACTTGGCATGACCTTGCTCCCAATCGTTGAAATGATGTATGAGTGGGGAAAAACCAGAATGAATGAAATCAAACAAGAAATGCATGCAAGTGAAAATGATTTGAATAAATAAGGTATAAAAACGGACCGACAATGATGATATGTCGGTCTGTTTATTTCGAAGCTGACCAGTTCTATTGAAAAACGATATTTCATTTTTTATCTGGCTTGGTGTAATGCTGACCAATTGCACCTATTATTAATACGATGATCGAAATGACACTGTAGTCTTTAAAAAAGGGGGGGAACGGAATGTCCATAAATAAAAACACCTCCGTAACGATTCGTCCCAATAATAGAATCAATCCGATTATTACCATCCAATTAAATACTTTCCCCAAAAAATCCATGTTATCCTCCTTAAGCATTCTATTGATGTCTTATGCAGGTTTCATTTGATGTTCCTGATACGCCCCTTACAATCTGATAACTGAAGCCGCCCTATCCAATCTCATTATACCCGACACTTCATGAAGAAATGGACAAGTCATTGGGTTAACCGCTCAATTTCTCATGGCGTTTACTGTAACATCACTTGGGTTTCTGCATCGGCTTTCCAGCAAACACCCGATTCAATTTAACTATTTTTTCTGAATGCAAAAAAACACAAGCTATTTGCCTGTGTTTAGAATAAATGGATTAGTTAAACTATTGGGTCATTAAAATCGGGTTTCATACCACTTTTCACACGTATCTAAAGTCACAAGGCTCGGGAATTGTTTTCAAACGTATGCATTCTCACATTTCATGCATCAATTCGTTTGACGGCGGCCGTATATTCCTTATGCCATTTTTCCCATTCATCCATTGGAAAGTCCTGATGATGACCATCAAGTAAATCACTCAACATATCAAGGCAAACATGCCAGCCTGCCAAATCTTTTGCTGTATGATCATTAACTGGCGTGATGGATTCTTTCAATACTAATGAGCTTCCGTCCTTTTCAGGGGATACCTCGAAACGAACCCAGCCGTCCCCCCATTCAAAATCTAAAACGGCAAATTCCCGGAAATCCCTGATTTTCATTTCAAAAGATTCCCCTGACCCATCATTCATATTGAATAGGATGGTCCCTTCTTTTCGGAGGTCCTTCATTTCCAGGTTGGACATCCATTTTTCCACCTTATCATTCTCCGTCAAAACACCCCATACTTTTTCCACCGAATGATTAAGCAGGCGATCGAATCTTGCGATAATCCCATTACCTTCTTTTTCGATTACAGCTTGCATTTAAATTCCTCCTCATTCTATTCGTTCACATGGATATGACTTTTATCATAAAAAAACGGTCGAATCAAATTCACTGCTTTCCCCTCATTTTTACCATCCCTGACGCTTGGCTAAAGAAGTAATATGCGCAAGATGATGGCGGCCATGCCACGCATAAATGCCTATGTTTTTACCGACAGTCACCTCTCCTGAATCAGGATGGATGAATGTTCGGCTCAGGTCGTCTGCATGAAGGCCCGATAAAAGTTTACACAAGCGGATATGTACACTTTCAAGAAGGGATAGAGAAATTTCAATCGGCAAATCATAATCAGGCAGCTCTGCCCATTGCCCCTCCTCGTACGGTTTAATGACTGGGCTTTCCTCCGTAAGGGCCAATTTGAAGCGAATATACGCATTCATATGGCTATCGGCAACATGATGCACCACTTGGCGGACCGTCCATCCTCCAGGACGATAAGCTGTATCATGCTGTTCATCATCCATGTTACTTACCGCTTCCCGCAGCATCCCAGGCAAAGTTTCAATCTCGTTGATCCACCCCTCGGCTACACCACTAGTTATTTCACCGTCAAACTGAAACTTTCCAATTGGGTATCTTAAATCCATCTTCATTCCCCCTTGTGTTCAATAAAAATAGCACCTATATTACATTCTTTATAGTGGCTGATAAATCCTTTAGACCCGCAATTCTTGGCTATCGCAATCCTAAATTTGATCAAATCGCATTTTACATTGAAGTTCTGACAATGGCTAGCCCGAATGTAATATGCACTTTCCTTTTTAAATGCTTTCGTTTATGTAGCACACCCCTCTGGATATGTTTCTTCAACTGTGCGATCCCTGAAGACCCGTTTCTTGAACCTATACCCCGAATCAGATACTTCCTTCGGTTCGGCCGATGGCGATTTCCCCAGAACGTAAGCTCCTTAAAATCAAAGTACCAAGAATTCATTAGCAGGAATATTATTCCATTTCATTATAACGTATACTATTTCCTCATTTAGCAACCATAAACAAATGAATGTATGTTCATCAGTATCTTTTAAACAAAGCATTCAACAATGGAAATGGGGATAGGAACCTTGAAAAAAATTAGTTCGATACAAACCTTAAGTATTTTCTTTTTATCCATTGGCCTTCTTAATCATGTTATTTTGATCCCTTTCCTTCTTTCTACCGGCGGAAGGGATTCTTGGTTTTTCTCACTCCTTTCTATTTTGCTGATACCAATTTGGGTCTGCCTATTATCTCGGATAATCAAGAATATGAATAATGAATCACTGAACCATTGGCTTGAAAATAGATTTGGAAAACCTATTAAAAATATCGTTTTATTTTGTATTGTGATCTATCTAATAAGCCTTGTATTGGCCACCACCAAGGAAACGATTGATTGGATCACTACAAGTTTTCTTTTTGAGACCCCAAGTTTAGCCATTATCATTCCGTTTACCCTGCTATGCATATTCCTGGCCCATTCTGGCATGCGCTCCATCGCCATTAGTTCTTCTATATTATTGCCCGTTGTCGTTATTCTTGGCATTTTTGTTGCGACTGGAAATATTCCGA
Organism: Peribacillus sp. NPDC060253; assembly: GCF_042727425.1. Taxonomy (NCBI): domain Bacteria; kingdom Bacillati; phylum Bacillota; class Bacilli; order Caryophanales; family Bacillaceae; genus Peribacillus; species Peribacillus sp. NPDC060253. The sequence goes on along the minus strand of NZ_JBHXAS010000006.1, from coordinate 53,473 downwards.
CTAAAGACTATAGCCACCTTCTGCCTCTTTTTGAAAATGGTTATTTTCATGGCATAAAAGCCTTCCAGTATTGTGGATATGGATTAGCCGAACTGATTTTACTAGCCTTTTTTCAGGAAAAACTATCGGATACACTCAGTCGCAAAGTTTTAGTTTTCTTATGTCTCGGTTTAGTGTTTCTGCTTCTTGGCCCATTAACGGGTGCTATTGCTGAGTTCGGGCCGACCTTAGGCGAAGCCATGAGGTACCCCTCTTATGAACAATGGCGGCTGCTTACGATTGGTAAATATATCGAGCATACAGATTTCTTTTCCATTTATCAATGGCTTGCCGGTGCCTATATCCGTGTTTCCCTAGCGTTATTCTTAATCACGGAAGTCTTTAAAGGAAAAACTAACAATATGAAGCTCGGAATCCTTTTCTCAGTTGGTTTCCTTATGGTAGTCATTTCCATCGTACCATTCAGTAACTTCAAGTTCTTGCATGTAAGTCAAAATTTTTATTACCCTGGTGCTTTTTATTTTCTTTTACTTTTGTCCACCATCTTGTTTATCGGCACTTTCATTCGTTCTAAGGAGGGTAAAAAACATGAGAATGAAACGATCCAAAAATGAACCAGCCCTGCCTGAATTGAGGGAGGAGACATTTCGGGAGTTATTTAGTGCAAGTTCAGATATCATATTTGACACAATCTATATCGGAGAAACCGAAAGGCCCATTCCTGCCGTTATCTTTTATTGCTCGGGTTTGGCCGATATCAGTTTATTGAACGAAGGGATTTTGGAAAAGTTAAACAAAATGATGGAATTGGATGAGAAAATCGGTGCGGAAAAAGCCATAAACAAGTTAAACCCCCTGTTAGATTTGACGAAAGTAACGATCGATCGGGAATTCATTAGCGTACAGCAGCTGATTTTCTCGGGGAATGCCTTATTATTCATACCGTCCACCCAAAAGCTATTTTCAATAAATTTGTCAGATGTTCCTAATAGGCAACCTGAGGAATCTTCTTTCGAAGTCTCCGTAAGAGGTCCAAGGGATGGGTTTGTCGAGGACTTATCCATAAATACAGCTTTAGTCAGAAAGCGTCTAAAAACAAAATCGCTAGCCTATGAAGACTTTATAGTGGGCAGGCGCAGTCAAACGAAAGTCGCACTGATGTACATGGATGACATCATTAATAAAGAACTTGTCACACATGTAAGGTCCAAAATTAACTCCATCGATATTGATGTATTGGTTAGCAGTCAACAATTGGAGGAATTGATCTCAAACAGTAAATTCAGTATATTTCCACTCACTCATTATACGAGTCGCCCTGATTTTGCAGTGGAAGCGCTCAATCAAGGAAGATTTATCCTGATCGTCGATGGTATGCCAACAATAATAGTGGCTCCTTCTACATTATTGCTTCAAATAAAAACCGCAGAAGATTCGAACCTTCCTTATTTATATGTAAGCATTGAGCGACTTCTTCGTTTTTTGGGGCTTGGGATCACCATTTTATTACCAGGATTTTGGATATCCATTTCCGCTTTCAACATTGAACAGGTACCGTTTCCGTTACTAGCCACCATAACCCTTTCAAGGCTCGGTCTCCCCTTATCCGCCACCATGGAATTCATTCTCATGCTCATTTTATTTGAACTATTCCGTGAATCCGGAGTCAGGTTACCTAAAGCGGTTGGGCAGACAGTTGCAGTTGTGGGCGGTCTCATTGTCGGTGATGCCGCGATAAGGGCAGGGCTCACCTCACAAACCATGCTTGTGGTTACTGCAGTAACTTCTGTCGCATCTTATACGCTTGTAAACCAGTCGCTAACAGGCGCCGTCACCATCCTGCGTATGTTTGTATTGTTGCTCAGCTGCATATACGGAATCTATGGCTTAATAATCGGTTTACTTTCGATTGTCACTTTATTATCCAGACTTGAATCATTCGGGGTTTCATATATTGGCGGAACAAAACCACCTAGATTCACAAAAATCCTGGATGCATTCATAAAGAGGCCATGGAATTCCATGAGTAAGCGATCCTTGGCCGCCAATGATAAGACAAGAAAGGGGCAGTAAGATCATGTTCCGCATCTATAAAATGTTGTTGATCATTCCTTTATTCCTTTTACTTTCGGGTTGCTGGGATGAAAAAACGATACAGGACTTCCATTATATAACTGCTCTAGGCATTGACTACAAAGATGGAGAATATATCGTTTATGCGCAGCTAGTCGACTTCGCTGCTGTAGCTAAAACGGAAGCGAAGCCGACTGAAAATCCCCCCGTATATGTAGGAAAACAAAAAGGCCGTTCCATCTCGAGCGCCGTAAATCAACTTATGCGAAATACTCAACAAGCTCTCTATATAGGTCATGTTTCCACATTTGTAATCAGTGAAAATGTGTTGAAGCAACAAAGCACTGAAATAGTCGATTATATTTATAGAAACCAATTACTTAGATACTCAGCTAATATTTTTGGCACAAAAAGTTCCATGGATGAGCTTTTCTCCATAAATGGTTATTTTAATTTGTCACCTTTATACACTACATTATATTTACCGGAAGATATCTATCGGAACCGATCATTCATTCACCCCATAACGGTCCAGAGGTATTATTCAAATCAACGGGAAAAATCATCAACCACCATCTTACCTACCATTACTTGGAACGATAAAGTATGGAAAGAAAAAGATAAAAACCGAAAAAGCCTTTATATGGATGGTGCTTTTGTCATTTACTATAAAGTGTCCCAACCCTGGTTCTCGGAAAATGAATTGAGCGGTGTACGCTGGCTCACAAAAAGAACCAACAGAACTCCCGTAACCATTAGCTTGAACAAGCAAGACATCTATGCTTCTTTCTCGCATCCGTATCATAAAGTAAGACCTGTTTTCAAGAATGGCAAGTACAAGTTTGATATTGAAGTCGTCGTAAATGGTAAAATTCTAGGACTTGATACACAAATGGACATCGAAACAATCAAACGAAAATTCGAAAGTGAAATAAAAAGAGAAATCCAAACAACCTTTAAGACTGGGATTGAAAAGAACGCAGATCCTTTAAGCTTAGGCAAAATCCTCTATATTAAAGATACAAAATACTGGCAAAAAAATCATATTAAAGAGCCGAACGATTTCCTGGACAAGGATTCAATTAATCATATTAACGTAAAGGTACACATCCTGAACACCGGCGGTTTAGAAGCTAAACCACTACGTTAATGAAGAGAGTTTATCTGAATTCTCGAGCAGTTGTTCAAATTCATGAGTTTAATGCTCACTCTCTCGAGTAATGCTCAATTCACGAGTTTTTGCTCCAAACTCACGAGTTTTTGCTCCAAACTCACGAGTAAATGCACCAATTTCACGAGTATTTGATCCAAACTCACGAGTATTTGCTCCAAACTCACGAGTAAATGCCCAATTTCACGAGTATTTGATCCAAACTCACGAGTTTTTGCTCCAAACTCACGAGTTTTTGCTCCAAACTCACGAGTTTTTGCTCCAAACTCACGAGTTTTTGCTCCAAACTCACGAGTACACTAAACTCTCGAGTAATGCTAACGTAACGCCTTTAGAGGATGTTGCCAGACTTGGCTCCATCCTGAATTTTTTGGCTTTTTATTTAGTATTGGGACGTGCAAAAAAAATCTGACATGTCACATTGTATAAATAAATGGTAAATTAAGAGTATTCCAACAATTAGGAGGGTTACATATGAGCATTCAGAAGGCTACATTACATGAGCTCGAATCTCTGACAGAACTTTTTGATTTATACAGAGTGTTTTATGAGCAAATATCTGATTATGATCGTGCAAAGGAGTTTTTAAGGGAAAGGCTGACAAATGGAGAGTCTGTGGTTTTCATGGGGTTTGATGAAGGGCATCCTGTTGGTTTTGCCCAATTATATCCGACATTTTCATCTGTGAGCATGATGCGGTCATGGATACTGAACGATTTATTCGTGAAGGAGTCTGCCCGCAAAAAAGGATTTGGCGAGGGGTTATTGAACGCAGCCATCAATTTCGCACGAGAAACAGGTGCCAAAGGGGTATCCCTCGAGACAGGTAAGGATAATGTAAACGCACAAAAACTTTACGAAAAAATTGGTTTCGTCCGAGAATCGAATTATTTCTATCATTTCACCATTTAATATAAAAAAGTGTAGGGAAAATGTCTCCCTACACTTGGATGCTATTTATCTAGCAAATTAATTATTTAGCAGTTTCCATGCTGGCTTGAATTTCTTTAATTAGAAGTTCCGCACCTTCAGCGCTAAGAATTAGTTTACCGTCAACAAGTTTCATATTGTCATCAGATGTTTCACCTGTTACCTGACAAGTCATGTTTGGTTTATATTTTTGAAGAATGATACGTTCTTGTTCTACATAAATCTCCAAAGCGTCTTTCTCATTAATTCCTAATGTACGGCGTAATTCTATTGGAATGACTACGCGTCCTAATTCGTCAACTTTACGTACTATACCTGTAGATTTCATATTCTATTACCTCACTAATTTTCTTTCGAATGTTCACCTATATATTTCGTCACCATTCGACATTATTTGCACTTCTATAAAGATACCACTCCCTACCATATTCGTCAATTCTCGTATCTTCGTATATTATCTACCTCTATATGATTTTTATATTAAATATCAATAACCCCTTCATAAAACGCGTCATAACAGCGTTCCTGGACATTCTATATGGGTTTTATTGGTATTGCCCTTGTTTTAATATACTCGCTTCCATTCTGTATTCACCTATCATCAATCTTACTCATGCCGATTGATGGAGAAGGAAATTTACGGGTCTAATAGAATCCTATTGATTTTCTTGTGCATTTGAAGGACAATTTAAATTGGCAATTATAATATTTAGAAATTTCATTCTTCTGCTATTCATGCATTGGAACGTGATCCCATTTTTGAATAGGATAAACAATGTTTTCACATCATTTATTACTATAAGAAAGCCGAAACGTGCCATACTCAAGAGTCTTGGCTAATTACTGGCTCATAAAACAGATAGAGGTGAGTCAATTGCGTCCGATTATATTAGGTATTTGTTCTGCTTTCTTTTTTGCATTTACGTTCGTATTAAATCAATCCATGGAGTTGTCTGGTGGAAGTTGGATATGGAGTGCTTCGTTGCGGTATATCTTTATGGTGCCTTTTCTTTTGTGTATCGTTCTAAGCAGAAAAAACCTGCTTCCCCTTTTACGTGTGATGAGAGAACGGCCGGGATCCTGGTTGCTTTGGAGTTTTGTAGGATTTGGATTGTTTTATGCTCCTTTATGTTTTGCATCCGCCTACTCTCCTGGCTGGCTAATCGCTGGCACTTGGCAAATCACGATCATTTCAGGCGCTTTACTTGCCCCGCTATTTTTTGAAAATGCCCAAACGAAAAATGGGATCGAAAGGCAAAGAGGGAGGGTTTCCGTGAAAGGCCTCCTCATGTCCATGATCATTCTGCTTGGGATCATCCTGATGCAATTGGAACACACCAAACATATTTCAATGGCCAATCTCTTGTTAGGAGTGATTCCAATCATCATCGCCTCGTTTGCATACCCTTTGGGGAATCGCAAAATGATGGAAGTTTCTGAAGGACGTTTAGATGCCTACCAACGTGTATTAGGAATGACTTTGGCGAGTTTGCCATTCTGGTTTTTGCTTTCATTGTATGGTTTCTTTACGGTTGGGGCACCGACGAAGATGCAGAGTTTTCAATCCCTTTTGGTCGCACTATTTTCTGGTGTCATTGCCACGGTCCTTTTTTTCAAGGCGACCGATCTGGTAAGTGGAAATATGCAGAAATTAGCTTCCGTTGAAGCGACACAATCGATGGAAGTCCTTTTTGCCCTTGCTGGCGAATTACTATTTCTATCTTTACCGATCCCTTCTCCTTTATCTTGGTTCGGCATCTTTATCGTGATCATAGGAATGATCTTGCATAGCTATGCATCACATAAAAAAGAAGGCTCATCCAGAAAACGGACGGCAAGTGCCTAAATAGGAAGCTAAAAAAGCCCCGGATAAGATTTCGGGGCTGAAACATTACGGAACCAATGCAGATATTAGGCAAAAATGGGCATGGCATTGGCAAAACTTTTACCTTGAGTAAGTTCAAAAAGTATGTATAATGAAAGGTAATTGTATATGTCAAAGGTTTTCTAGGGTTCCGCAGTGCGTCTTATTGCTGGTCTGGTCCGAGAGAAAACTCACAGCATGCTGTGTCACGGAAGGATAAAAGCCTGGGAGAAACTGTTTAACGGTTATCTCTTGGGCTTTTTTTTGTTTTTTTGGTAAAGAATAAAATCGGAGGTGCGATAATTCATGAGCACAAACTGGGTTAAAGTATTCATTGCGGCTTTTTTTGAAGTTTTTTGGGTGATCGGCTTAAAGCATGCAGATGACTTTTGGACTTGGACTGGAACGGTCATTTCCATCATCATCAGTTTTTATATGATGATAATGGCTGGCCGAAAACTTCCTGTCGGAACGGTATATGCCGTTTTTGTAGGTATGGGAACGGCCGGCACCGTTTTTTCTGAAATCATTTTCTTTGGAGAATCTTTCAAGCTGAGCAAAACGCTATTGATCCTCCTCTTATTATCAGGGGTGATCGGCTTGAAACTAGTGACTGAAGATAAGGTTGAGGAAGGGGATGAAACTTAATGGCTTGGATCTCTTTAATCTTAGCTGGATTATTTGAAATGTTTGGTGTCGCGATGATAAATAAATTGCATAAAGACCGTAATTGGCAATCCCTGCTGCTTTTATTCATCGGATTTGGAGCAAGTTTTCTATTTCTTGCTTACGCCATGCAAACCTTGCCGATGGGGACGGCTTATGCAATCTGGACAGGAATCGGCGCATCTGGCGGAGCGATTATCGGGATGCTCTTATACGGGGAATCCAAAGATTGGCGAAGGGTGGTATTTATTGCCATGGTGCTTGGCGCAGCAGTGGGATTAAAACTTGTTTCATAGGAATGAGTGAAAGTGATTTTACTTTGTCTGTAGAAATGCCAGAAAAAAGGAATATGAAACCACTATTAAGGACAATCCTGGACCTATTTTATATATAAGCTTAGAAAATCAAAGACGACACATATATATGTCCATTATGTGCCGTCTTCTTTTCATTAACTTGAATTAGCAAGAATTTTTTCCGCCTTAGGCGAATTTTTCGAGCGTGAAGTCATTTATAAAAATTGACTAGCATCCATCTCAGTGGAATCTTTCCCCTTAACCTGCTTTAGCGTAGCTACTATAAGAAAGCTAACAATCACTAATAAGAGCCATGAACTTACCTTTCCAAGATGAACGAGACTCCAAGCTTCGGTTTGGTTTGGGTATTCCCAAGCTCTAAAGAACGTTGCGATATTTTCGGCTATCCAGATAAAAAATCCGATGAGCACAAAAGAAAGGGCGAGTGGCATACGGTAACGAGTACCAGCAACCTCGTATGTGACCCATGCTTGCCAAAAGACGATAATGACAAGTCCAGATAACCACCAACGAACATCGATCCAATAATGGTGGATGAAAAAATTCAAATAAATCGCAGCGGCAAGAGGTACAACGACCAGAAACGGTGGCCACTTAACCAGTTCAACCTTTAACCTCCTCCACGCCTGGCAAAGATAACTCGCTACACTTGCGTACATGAATCCGCTATATAATGGCACTCCGAAAATTTTGAAATATCCTTCCTCTGGATAAGTCCAGGAGCCCATATGTACTTTGAAAAGTTCAAGAGCAAGTCCAATAAGGTGAAATAATGTGATAACCTTTAGTTCATCCCTTGTTTCAAGCCCAGAACGCACCATCCACCACTGCATCAGAAGGCAAATGATGAGCAGCCAGTCATACCGTGGTAGGAAGGGGAGCGGAATGAATTTTGTAAAAGCCAAAGAGGCAAAAATAACGACAGGAAACAAACATGATAGGGCCTGCTCCCAACCAAAACGAACGAGTTGTTTTAGTGCTCTCATGATATGTGCCTCCACTTTTGAATGGTTAAATTCATGAGTAACTCCCCTTTTATGAAATCTTTCTTTTCCGTTCAACTATTAATCTTCAGTGCTTTCATCATTTCGGTATTCTAAAATGTCTCCAGGTTGACATTCTAAAGCCTTACAAATCGCTTCTAAAGTTGATAATCGAATCGCTTTTGCCTTGCCGTTTTTCAATATGGAAAGGTTAGCCATCGTTATTCCAACCCTCTCAGAAAGTTCTGTAACACTCATTTTCCTTTTAGCAAGCATCACATCAATATTGATTATAATTGCCATGTTATTCACCTCAGACTATTAAGTCATTTTCTGATTTTATATCGATGGCCTCTTTTAAAAGCCTTTGAAGAACAGCAGCAAAGACTGCAATCACCATTGAAGCAAAAATGACGACCAATCCGATTAATATGATACCTGGGGCATCGTCCATCTCCGCTATCAGGTAAAAGAGCGGCATGCCTACCACATACAAGCCACTGATTGTGATGGCACAATTTTTTATAGTCTTTAAAGCTCTTACAGATAATTCCGAGAACGCTTTGTTCTTGTCAATATAGCTTAAAAGTTTAAAGGCTTGATATAGAGCAAAGTAAAATGGTATCGCCGATGCATACAAATCGATTAAAACGAGATATTTCAAATAAGCCATATCCGGATACAATTCTGCTGCAAACTTCGCTATCTCAGGCACCAAAAAGATGCACAAAGCAAGAACTGGCATTCCAATAAGAATAACAGCTATCTTTAAAAAGGTCGTTGACACTTGTTTCATAAAAAGCACCTCATTTAATTTTTATCAATTTGAATTTAACACATATTTTATCGTTTTACAATAAAACATTGTTGTTTTTTATTATATTATTATTGTTAAGGAAATATCCTTTTCATTTTAAAAAAACAAAAAAAGCATTCCTCACTTACAAAGAAATGCTCGATAACTTTAAACATGCAATTTATTATAGGTTCAACCTGTCCCGTTACTTAAAGAACATGTATTCAAAATCCCTTCTGCTCCCCAGCAATCCGGCCCTTATCCTTCTTCCTCGATTTTCAAAGGTTTCAATGTTTTTTTTGGTCGGATTAAAACATGTTTCATAGGAAAAATAAAGGCATCCTAAAAATTCTCGTTTTATTTCAAACCACCTACCTCCTCAACTGAATATTTGGTATGATACATACGTTAAATAAATTAGTGAAGGTGATTTTACTTTGTCCGAAGAAATTCCAGAAGAAAAAAAGGAATATGACATCACAATCATTTATGATTACAAAGATCATCCTGACATTGTTAGTGGACGGTGTGACAATTGCGGGAAGGCTCAGTTCGAAAGTTCGGTAAAGGATTATGTATATATTCGTAAGTGCAGAGGGTGCGGTATGAAGAAGTCGATCTAGTTTGGTACATGACCCACTTCATTCCAAAACGCTAAGGCGGATTTAGATTTGCATGTTACCTTCCAATGATAAAACAAAAAGGCCACCCATTGGAGGGCGGCCTTTTCGGGCTGACATGAGGTGCTCTTTCAATCGATAGGATGCGAGCCAAATCGATGTAACTAATACGACAGCATATGAAAAATTGCCCCTCCCTTATATCATCAAGATTTCCCTAATATCCTCTTCTGTAAGTGCAGATGACGGCTTATCTCCAGGGTCGATGATTTCTTCGATCAAATGCCTCTTTTTCTCTTGCAGCTCATTCATTTTTTCTTCGATTGTGCCCCGGGCAACAAGTTTGATGACCTGAACCACGTTCTTCTGCCCCATTCGATGAGCACGGTCTGCAGCCTGCTCCTCCACTGCCGGATTCCACCAAAGGTCATATAAAATGACTGTATCGGCACCCGTTAGATTGAGACCCGTACCGCCAGCCTTCAATGAAATCAGGAATACATCACGTTCTCCGGCATTAAACCGATTGCAGACTTCCACACGTTCCTTTGATGGTGTTTGTCCATCCAAGTAGAAAAAGGACTGTCCCTTACTAGCTAAATCTCTACCTATGATTTGCAGCATTTTTGTAAACTGCGAGAAAATCAATACGCGTCTTCCAGAAAGCTTTGATTCCTCAACAATTTGCATCAGTTGCTCATATTTCGCTGAGCTGCCTTTATAACCGTCCACAAACAAGGCGGGGTGACAGCAAATCTGCCGGAGCCGGGTCAAGCCAGCGAGGATCCTGATCCGATTTTTCCGAAGGGTATCCTTGTCAAGGTGCTTCAGTGTATCATGCCGCAGCTTCGCCAGATAGGCAGCATACAGTTTCTTCTGATCAGGAAGCAGTTCCATCGATTCCAGCGACTCGATTTTATCCGGAAGTTCGGATAGTACGTCCTCTTTCATCCTCCGCAGCAAAAATGGACGGATCCTACGGGAAATCTTCTTCCTAGAGAGGTTACTATACTCCTTTAACCCCATGAATAGTTCAGGAAAGACGACGTGGAAAAGGGACCACAGCTCTTCTAGTGAATTCTCTATAGGCGTACCCGTTAGCGCGAAGCGATGTGTCGCTTTTATCTTCTTGGCCGCTCGTGCCGTTTGTGTTACAGGGTTCTTAAAGGCTTGTGCCTCATCAAAAAACACCGTATGGAAGTCCCTTTTTTCAAACCACGAGATGTCCTTCCGGAGCAGCGGATAAGAGGTGATCACAGCATCCACTTCCATTGCTTCCTTCAGCAGCTTTGTCCTTTCTGACTTGTTGCCATCTACGACGACGGCTTGTATATCAGGAGCGAATTTAGTGAATTCGCTCAGCCAATTGTAGGTTAATGATGATGGACAGACAATCAGTGCCGGAAGCTTTTTCTTACGGATGTCAGGCAGCTCGGATAAAATGAACGTGATGCTTTGCAGTGTTTTCCCCAAGCCCATATCATCTGCAAGTATCCCGCCAAATCCGTACTCGGCAAGTATTTTCATCCATTTGTAGCCGTTTATTTGATAATCGCGCAATATCGGTTCTAGACTCCCTGGCACGATGAACTCCAAGCCGCTCGGATTCTTGATGTTTTCCAAGAACTGACGGAATGATTCCTCCATTGTGAATGTCTGGCTGTCATTAACGGAATCAAGGAGCTGCAGCCCTTTTACGATTGGCATGTTCAGCGTGCTTTCCAGGTCTTCATCCTGTACGGGCAGTGCATTCAGAAAACGATTGATTTCCTCGTATTCCCTTGTTTCAAGGGAGAGCAGCGATCCATTCCTTAAACGATAGTATTTCCTCTTTTCTTCAAGCGCTGCTAAGACCTCACGTATTTGTTTATCTGGGATATCATCTATCTCAAATTTGAATTCGAGCCAATTAGTACGTTCTTTTTTAATTTTCACCCTAATGCGCGGTGCAGCATTCCCACGGGAAATCCGGTTTCTTACAGCGGTCGTGGCATAAATTTGTACAAGCTTCTGGAGTTTCGGAACGATGTGGTACAAAAACTCATACTCCAACTCTTCGTTATGCAAGAAATAGCCGCCGTCCGTCTTGGCAAACTGGCTATCCTCCATCAGCTGTAAAATCTCCGCCTCCTTCTCAACATCCCTTATAATCATGGAGACTGCCTTGGATTCCTGTTTTTCCAAAGGGTTGATCACGATATTTTCATAATGGAATTCCAGCCCCGCAAGCAGCCTGTTATTCACTCGATCCAAGTATAGCTTTGCAACCAGCGGTGTCTTCAAAAACAATTCGGTGATGGACCTTGCTATCTGGACTTCACCGAGTCTTTTCAAACCTGGTACCACTTTGTCCAGAAATAGTTCCAGCTGGTCATGATGGATTGGAATTTGATTCATCCCCGAATCCTCCATCATTTGCTTTAACTCTGAAAGGCGTTGGAAATCCTCATTTTCGAGCTGAACCAGTTTCCCTTCAAATAGAACCAATGTGTATGTATTCATGACAATCATCTCGTGCAACCTTTTAATTTTCAGTTGATAACCTTTGCCCTCGCTTTCAGTAAAGTCAAACTGTAAAGGAAGCGGTCCGTTTGCTAAACGAAAGCCATTGAATGTAAGGCCACCATAGGCAAGCTTCACCACTGGCGCTCTTTCAAGGATGGGTACAAGCTTTCGAAAAGAAGATGGAGGCAAAAGTAATAAGTGGTTGTCCAATGTATATTCAGATTTATCCGTCAGGGCGTCAACATAGACTTTTTCATCCGATATCACTGTAATGAGCTCCTGAAGCACAGAATCATTTTCATTCTGAAAACAATGCAATACAGGGTCATATATAAATGAAAGGGACACTTGGGCAGGCTTTCCTTCTTTAACTCGCTTCAGGAAATCTCGGACATTCGACACATTGAAAGAACCGATTTTCATTTCCAGTCCTAACATATATTGTTCCGTTCCCATCCAGACTGGTTTACACGTAAATTCTGCTTCAAGCATCTGCCTGTTTTCAAAGTGGCGCTGATGACCGCTTTTGCGTACAGGCTGATTATTGAAAAGGGTCAGTAAGCCCTCTGACAACTTCTTATTGGCTGAAGCATCAGAACCGGGTGCATGCAGGCCTTCAGGGATCGTTCCATCTTGCTGATGGTCGTAAACCGACAGCAGGACGGCTGCAATATGCTGGCAATCGCGATGGAAGGAAGCTAGCGTAGGACAGCTGCATTTCGTCTGAAATCCGCCGACAGCATCCACTTCGATCTTGACATGGAAGTCTTCCTTTCCTTTAACCGTTGCTTCACAACCATCAGGCTGGTAACTTTCAAATGTCACTTTATTGGCACGATGAAAAGCTTCCCCTCTTTTGAAGGAGACGGCCCCGCACATGTCTTTTATGATTTTTTGATTCAACTTGATATCCAAATTGCCGTCCTCCTCCCGGGGTTTTGTTGTTGAGTGATTTTACATTCCGCTGAAAAGTAAGCTCATTTTATCATCATACTATGAAATGGGTTTACGGGGTTGTAAAAAAGCAAAAAGACAAACTCCCATATTCGGAGTTCATCTCTATTTCAGCAAGGGGAATTTGCACCATCATTGTTGTCCTTTGGTGTTGCCTTTCTTTTTTTTTCGATAAAAGAAGCTGAACATAAGGAATGCAAGAAGAATGAGAAAAAGGATAAGTTCAGCGGGGTCCTTCACCAAAAATGGGTTAAAGGCATGCTTTATTGAATTATCCAAATCAAATCCCAATAATATATCCATACCTAAAGATATGACCACTAAAGGGGCTAGGATCAAAACTGTAATACCAAACATTTTCATTTCTCATCAATTCCACCTTTTAGGAACTTTTTTTGGTGCTTGTCTTCCTTTTTTTTCGATTCTTAAAAAAGGCAATGATCAAGAGAAGCAACGGGATGATCACCTGAAATGGCAGATGGATGTAATTTGGTACGGCATCTAGCCCTTCATGGATATGTTCCGTATAGCTGCTTGCCATAATAATCGAAATCAATAAAATGACCATGCCAACAGGGTATGCAAGTCTGGAGGGCTGTTTAACATTGAAAACATTCGCCGTACCCGTTACCGCTACATAAGTAAATACACTTATCTTGATGAACCCGCCAATCATCAACAAAAACAAGAAGTACACATCGAGACGTTCAAGAAAGCCAGCGACCTCTATTGACTGAATGAGGGTAAGAAGAGGGTATTGCGAACGTGTTGTAAGGTCCACACCCAGTACAGCAATATTCACAGCCATTATTATCGTGAGACAAATACCGCTTGTCGCCAAGCCCCCTATCCCAATTTTTTTCAGTCGCTGAGGTTCGTTCAAATAAGGAAAAATCATTAAAAACACTATGATCTCGCCAAATGGAAAGAATACGGTTTTAGTGAAACCCATTTTCATCATCTCTGTCCCGCTGATTTCAAAAATGGGTTTTAAGTTGTTTAAATGGATCATGCCTGAAGCAATAATCAGAAGCATAAAGGTCATTAAAAGTAAATTCTCCAAGACAAAGAATAGTTCCCCCGTCCTCACCAATACTTCTATCCCTTTACGGACCGTATACACCACGACTAAAATGAATACACCGTTCGCAACAAATAACGGAATTTGAGGATAGGCAAAAGTAAGCAGTGTATCTCCGAAATCCCTCAGCACCCTTGCAGCAAGATAGATGAAATAAAGGATGTATAGAAAAGCTACGATCCTGCCTAGAAAATTCCCCAATATATGTTTTACAAACTCTGTTAACAGCTGATCAGGGTAGTATTGAAAAAGGCCATAATAAATGAAAAATAATAAAAATCCGCCTATCATCGCAATAAGGATGACTAGCCAAGCAGCCTGCTTGGCTTCACCTGCAAGCGGAACCAAAAGTGCACTGCCCATTTCAAACAGGAAAATAAGGACGAACAGCTGGTAACCGCTGATTTTTGCCTTTTCCATGAGAATGCCACTTCCTTTCCATTATTGATCTTTCTTTTTTAAATTTGAAATATATGGCTTATTACGTATTCCGGTACGGCGAATGAAAGTTTCTACCTGCACATCTACTTCCAGTTTAGGAAAAGTATCGTCGTCCCAGTTTTTCTCTAGTTTCTTCCATTCTTTCGGATGGGATTCGTGCATGAGCTCCCCAAAGCCAAAAATATCGGCTTTATTTTTCTGTGCCCGAACGATCGCATCTTCCATCTCCTTCTTCAATTCTTTCGCTAACTTCTTTTCAATATCAATCAGAACATGCGTATCGGTTAGATTCACAGGAACATTCACCTCCCGGATATCTCCTTCTGCACGGACCTTTATCGATATTTTCGGTTTGCCGTTTACCAATTTTGCTCCGACGTTGGTTTTTTGGCGAATAACCGAATAGGTGATTGCTTCTTTTTTACCCTCCCAATCAATGTTTAAATGGGTATTTTCGATCCTATCCAATACCCACATTGACCCTATTGCCATATCGCCATCCAGCCAGTCAATCAATTTTCCATCTTTAAAAACACCAATTCCCGCTGCATTAGGGTTTGCCTCAATATCCGAAGACTGGGTATTCTCCATTTTATCTTCTTTACCTGTGTTTCCTTTCACGGTAAAACCACTTATTATCGGTTCTTTTCCGGTACTAAGCAGATTCTTGATCACTTCTTGGAGATTAATGCTAATATTTTTCCCCTGAATTTTTTCAGTGATTTCAATCGTCCTAATGATTTTCTCAGCAGTTACCTTATCGATTGCGGTTAACGTTTCGACAATATCCCTTGCTTTCACACCCCGGGCAATCACGATCCTCGTAGTTGCCCTGAATTCCGGTGAGCGCTCAAATGCGTCGAAAATATCGTTGAGGCCCTCTTCTTTTGCTAGTTCCTCACCTATGACAATCAGGTTGGCATGGGCAAAATACATATCTCGCGAGATTTTCGTTGAAGCGATACTATCCAGTTCAAGCACATTATCTCCGGTGGCCCTATAAATGGATATCGGTGGATTTGTTCCGCCGCCGCCCTGAAGAGCTCCCGCTACATTGCCTGGATTAATGATTTGGAAAGTTCCCACTAACTTTCCTTCTTTATTTCTATCGAGTCCAACTGCCGAGACGATGGCCATTTCGTTTAACTCCGTTTTATCCCAACAGCCGGAAGTGAATGTAGTGCAGATCAACACCAAGAGCAGGACTAAACGTTTACGATTCATTGCCTTCACCTTTTTTCTCGTCAGAAGTTTTCATTCCACGCGATTCAGGAGGCAGGGGTCTTTGATTTTCGCCTTCCCTTATCAGATTATTTTCGTTGGTTAAAAATTTTGGCCTTTCCTTAAAGGCCCACATAGGTCTTCTGAAGAATGTATCGCCCAACCCTTCCGGATTCAGAGGGGCGAGCGGTGTCATATAAGGAACTCCAAGTGAACGCAGGCTGCATAAATGGACAATAAGGACGATAAAGGCTAAAATCATCCCATAAAAACCTAGAGTGCCGGCACAAATGATGAATCCGAACCGCACAATGCGGGCAGATATGGCTATGGAATAAGAAGGAGTTGCAAAACTGGCAATCGCCGTGATCGAGACGATGATGACCATTGCCGGCGATACGATACCAGCCTGGACAGCCGCCTGCCCGATGACCAATGCTCCGACAATGGACATGGTCGAACCAACAGCCTTTGGCATCCGAAGACTTGCTTCCCGTAATATTTCAAAGGTCATTTCCATGAGAAGCGCTTCAACGACGGCAGGCAAAGGAACCGTTTCCCTTTGGGCCGCTACAATGACCAGCAACTTCGTTGGGATCATTTCCTGATGAAAAGTCGTGGCTGCAACATAGAGAGCCGGTCCGACTATAGAAATAATGAAAACGATGATCCGTAAAAAACGTGTGGCAGAAGCAATGTCGAAGCGATTATAGTAGTCTTCGACAGATTGAAAAAACTGTACGAATATTGCCGGGGCCACCAAGACGAAAGGCGTTCCATTAACGAATATCGCCACTCTTCCTTCCAGAAGATTTCCTGCGACCATATCAGGTCTTTCCGTATGGTTAAGGGTCGGGAATGGGGTCATGACCTGGTCTTCTATCAATTGTTCAATATATCCTGATTCAAGAATGCTATCGATGTTAATTCGATTTAAGCGCTTCTTGACCTCCTCGACAATCCCTTCCTTGACAATTCCATTTATATACATGATGGAAACGTCCGTTTTTGTCACCGTGCCTATTTTCATCGACTCAATCCATAAATTCGGACTGTTGATGATGCGGCGTAACATGGCAATGTTCGTTGCATTCGATTCCGTAAACCCTTCTCTTGATCCCCGGACAGTCAAATGGGTGCTCGGTTCCTGAATAGAACGACGTTCTCCCCCTTTTGTACTGGCTACCAAAGCGATGTTTATCCCGTCAACGAATATGATGCTGTCCCCTGATAATAAGGACAAAAATAGTTTTTCCCAGTCCTTGACCGTTTCTACCCCACCGAGAGAAACCACTTCTTCAGAAATGACATCCAATGCTTCTTGCGGAAGGATTTTTTCTGATAGATGAGGATTTTTCATGATGGATTCAATTAAAAAGTCCGTAACGCTTGGATTATCAATCAGACCCTGTACATACAAAATAGTTGTTTTTATCTCCGGATTTTGGCCGATTTTCAACGTTCGGATAATGATGTCCGGACTGTTTCCCGTCTTTTTCTTCACTTTTTCCAGATTGGCTGAAATGGAACTATCAATATAATCAGGCGTTTTGCTTTTGGATTGACCTGTATCTTCCTTTTTCTTTTCACGTTGCTTCACTTGTCTCTTTTGTTTGAAAAAAGAAGCCATAGCACCGAACCTCATTCCTTTTTCGTTTCACTCATTTTATCCAAAGCATATCCCCTTTATTCTAGAGTCCATCCTTATTCATCACATAAGAAAAAGGCTGTCACGGTGACAGCCTTCAAAGGTTAAATTCGGTTATGTAGGGAAAGTAGCATTCGTACGTCCCAATCAACTAACCTAAGATTATTTCACTTTGTCTTTATTCCTTCTAAAAATCAAAACAACGAAAAGTATGAATAGCAATGCCAATATTGCATAAACGATGTTTGAATAAATGTCCATATACCCTACGATATCTTCCCAAGAAGACCCAACAGCTGCCCCGATATTAACTAAAATAATGTTCCATATTAACGTTCCGGATGTCGTGTATAGCAAAAATAGCCAAAAGCTCATATGCGACATGCCTGCTGGAATCGAGATCAAGCTTCTGATCAGCGGAACGAGTCTGCAGAAAAACACGGTCCATGCACCGTACTTATCGAACCATGAATTCGCCTTATGGACGTCCGATACCGTTAACCTGAAAATGTGCCCCCATCTATCCACGAACTTTTCAATTATTTTTACATCAATCAGTAATCCAATCCCATATAGGGCGACTGCCCCTGCCACTGACCCCAGAGTCGAAGCGATCACGACGCCGGTAATCGTCATATTCGCGGTTGTCGTCATGAAACCGCCAAAGGTTAGAATGACCTCTGAAGGGATTGGCGGGAAAATATTCTCCAATGCTATTAATAGAAAAATTCCGATATACCCAAAATCATTCATGAATTCCGTAATCCAGTTTTCCATTTAACACGCTCCTAACTGTATTGAACACCTGCTGATTAACTGCTTACCTTGTAATATAATATCTGCATCTCTATTAAATATCTTTGTTCTTCCGACGTTCCTGATGCTTTTGGAAAAACCAAATGGAAACCGCAATCCAAAATCCACCCGCAAAATATCCAGCGATGATATCACTAGGATAATGAACCCCCAAGTATATCCGACTTATTCCTATTGAGAGGATCATCATCGTGCTGAACAAAATCAATAGAATCCTTCCCCACCTAGCCGTTATGTGCCGCCATAGCAGAAATGTGAGTATACCGTATAAAGAGAAAGCATTCATGGCATGTCCACTAGGGAAACTGTAACCCCCTATATCGATGAGACGATGTAAATCGGGCCGGGCGCGTTGAAAGAAAAGTTTAACCATCAAATTGAGGAGAGGTGAGCCAACCATGACAACACAGAATAAGACTAGTTCCAATCGATGCTTCAATACCTTATATAAGAAAAACAAAATGAACAAAGAAAGAATGATCAAGGAAGCGGTAGAACCTATGGATGTAAAGAACTTCATGATGGTCGTTAATAAGGGTGACTCCAATCCTTGTACAAAGGAAATCACCTCGCGATCAAATTTCAGGTATTCATGCGCACTGATGGTAAATGCCATGAAACTGAACCCGATTAAAGAAAACACACTTATAATAAAGGCAATGGTTAATTGTAGCTTTAAATTCATAATAACATCCTTTCACTTTTGAAAACCGCTTCATATGGAAATTTCGATTTTATCCTATCTTCTTCATTTCAGGGTGTATGTAAATGCTTCATCGCCCGCCGCCCTCACCCAGAGAACATAGCACAAATCTTCCACTTTTCCATACTACTCTATTCGTCATTGTCACCTCAACTTCAGGTTACTATAGATTCATTGTCGAATGGTTCAGGGAGTGGCAGGAACATCCATTTGATTTAACTCATACCATTCAGCATGTTTGCCAAGCGTCCCTACAAAAACGAAAAAAACCTTATGCAGGTTAGTGCACAAGGTTTTTTCGTTTTTTACATACGGCATGCCTTTAGCGGTAGTGATATCAATGTTTGCCCGGTCGCTGAATCGGTAAGATTCTCTTCTAACTGGAACGATGGCACCGCTTCAATATGCTTGAATTTCTTCAGGAATGTAGTAAGCGCAATCTTTGCTTCCAGTCTGGCAAGCGGCGCCCCCAGGCAGAAATGTGGACCATTTCCGAAGGTTAGATGTTTCTTATTATTAGGACGGTGGATATTAAGGGTGAAGGGATCTTCGAACATCTCTTCGTCCAAATTAGCTGCGCTCATCCAAACAACCACGCTATCCCCTTTTTTCAATTCCACTCCCAATAGATCGTTATCTTCCTGTACGGTGCGATCCAATTTAATAAGATTGAATCGAAAACGTAGCATTTCTTCGACCGCCTGCGGAACCAAATCCAGGTTTTCATGTAACTCTTGATAAACTTCTTTGTCATCATATAGCAGGGAATAAAAGCTATTGGCCAGTAAATGACTGGTGGTCTCGACCCCTGCTCCTAAAATCAGCATGGTCGTCCGGACAACCTCATCATCCGTAAACATTTCCCCATCCACTTCTGACTTCAATAGATCTGAGATGATATCATCTGCCGGATTTAATCGTTTTTGCACAACAATTGGATACAAATACTGATAGTATTCTTTTGCTGCCACTTGCTTCAATTCATTTACTTCTTCTTGTTTTTCTTTATCAAAAGGAAGGAATAAGATATTACCCATTTCTTAAACAATAAACGATCTTTCGAGGGAACGCCCATCAAATCCGACATGACAATGATCGGAAGCGGACTCGCCAATGATTGCACAATATCGATTTCCTTTTCCTCATCCATTTGTCCAATCAATTCATCTGCAATTTCCTGAATGCGAGGTTCCCAGTTTTGAAGACTTCTAGGTGTGAATGCTGCGGCCAGCAGTGAACGGCGTTTTCTATGGTCAGGTGGATCAGCTTCAGTGATTTGGATCTTTTCAGGAATAGAACCTTCATCACTATCCGCTCCAACCGATATAGTAGTCCGTTTCCGAACACTTGAAAAATGTTTATAATCACTGAGAACCCGCTTCACATCTTCATATTTAAAAACATTCCACGTATCCGTTCCTTCGTGATAACTCACGGGGTCATTTTGTAACATCCGTTTACACCAAGCGTATGGACTAAATTCCTCCACCCGTGTTTTAAAATTAGTAATTTCTTTTACTGCAATAACTTCTTTCATGATACCGACTCCTCCCACTTCTCAAAGATACCTAACACCATCTCCGTCGATCTGTTATAGGGTCGAGCATACCCGATAGACTTTTTCACCAAATCCTAAAATACACAACTATTCCATTATAGGGTAAAAATCCGCAACAGACCATGCATCTTCCATACCAGCAACCCAACATGAAATTTGCCCCATAAATGGACCGTATCCCATCAACCCTATGTAAAACTGCTTATTTTTTACAATTCCCTTTCTTTTTCTATTTTTTTTATGTCTTTCAATTGATGCTTAAAATCCAATCTTCTTTTTCAATTCGGAAACAGGGCTTTCCAACAAGTTATTTTAGTATAGTTTTTTTACCTCAACTTCCTAGAAAAACGGCTGCACATACAGCCGTCATTTTGTAAACAATACGAGTTCTATCTAACTGTTAAAACAAAGTTGATTGGAATGGAAGGTACGAGACTCCTGCAATGGTGGAGAGTTATGAGTAAAAGTCAAAGGCCTCACTTGGGTTCGTTCCAAACTTTAAATAGTCTACAATACTGTCTTTCTCTTATATGACTGAATGCGAGATACTAACAATAAAAAAACCGATAGCAACTTTGCTATCGGCCGAGCGTTTATGCTTCTATTTGTTCGTTGTCAGAATCATCTTGAGGCACAATTAATTCATTATAAAATGCGGCCAGTGTTGTTCCGATATAAGGAATCAACCATAGTAAGCCAATTCCCAGCGTGAACATACAAAGAATGCCCCAACCTATGAAGCTTAGATTCAAAAGGAAATACTTCCATTTCAAACCTTTCATTCTTTTTCTGCTTTCAGTAATGGCTTCAAGCACGGTGTATTCTGGATGATCCCTCAATAAGAAAAACATCTGCGAATAGGCCAAGCTTTTGATGATACCCGGAATGATTAATAATAATGACCATAAAAATATGAAAATAGCTTGTAAAATCGATCCCCCAATCAGCTTAAAAGAGGTTTTTCCGTCCTTATAGATCGCGAATACCTCTGTAATTTCAGGATTTCCTTCCCTGACCAAATTCAGGTAAAACCACGTGGTTGCTATAGTCAACGGAATTAATACGATGGAAAGTACCGTTCCGAAAATATTAGACCATAACGGTGTTTCATCCTCCATGAACCATTGTGTAAACCCACCGCTTGCGATCACTTCAATGATTAAAGGTAAAATGACATTGATCAAAAACAAGAGCAGCATAAGCGAAACGGCTACACCCCATTTACCTTTTAACGAATGAAGGGCTTTCCTTTTTATCTCTGAGATTCTCATACTATAATTTAACTCCCCTTTTTTAAATGGATGAATTCAGAATATTTCCATATTCATTTAAATATGGATGAATTCAGAAAATCCACTATTTATTTGATATTTAAATCTCATGTTGTATTTTAACATAATATTACTAGGCGTGGGCTTATTTTCCTAGAATGCCCACACAAAACATCTTTAAAGCAATAGAATCTTTGTTTCAAGCAACCAATGATCACCTCCCATCAGTGCAATGAATAATTCTTTGCTTGTTTGTATCCCCTAATAGTTTATGAAAGGGCATATGACAATATGCCAGCTATTACTTCAGTCACAATGCTCTCCCAAACTTTTAACAATGCCAAAAATGTTAATTGAAACCATCGCTCACTCAAAGTGAACACCGCAGATAAACGCGCTATAAATCTAGTTAGAATTCCTTTCAAATAAAAAACACCTTCGTTGAATGTACAATGATGAAAAGTACATGCAGCAAAGGTGTTTTTTAATCATAATGCAAGGAATCCTCTGTTCAATATTCATGCATCCAATTCCTTTTATTTTGCTATTTATTTCATTATCTCCAATAGTCTTTATTATGAGTTTACTTCACCATCAATAATTGTCATTTCAACTTTTGTCCGTAATAGATCGTCCGGATTTTCCATTGAAAAAAGATCGTTCGAGTAGACCGTCATATCTGCTAATTTCCCTCTCGTTATTGTCCCCTTTAGATGTTCTTCATTTGTTGCATATGCCCCGCCAATCGTAAACAACCTAATAGCATCCATCATGGATATCTTTTCATTTTCATTCCATCCTCCTTTGGACTGTGAAGGGTCTCTTCTAGTAATCGATGCATGAATGCCGAGTAGTGGATTAACAGGTACAACTGGCGCATCTGATCCGCCTGCACACAACACACCTGAAGAAAGCAGCGTTTTCCAAGCATATAGATTCGCTTCACGTTTCTCACCGATTCTTTCTTTCACCCAGGGGTAATCACTAACTACAAATCTTGGTTGTATGTCTGCAATCCTGCTAGGATCCGACAGTCTCTGAATTAAATCCTTACGAATGACGGACAAATGGATTAATCGATCACGATACTTTACTTTTGGAAGTTGTTCAAGTACTTCTAAAATATTTTCCAAGGCTTGATCACCAATTGTATGCATGGCAATTGGCATCTTGTGATTTCTTACCTCTTTTACCATATTGTAAAGGGTGGCTTGATCATGCATCGCCTCCCCATATACTCCCGGTGCATCATTATAAGGTTCAGAAAGCAAGGCGGTTCTTCTCCCTAAAGCTCCATCTGCAAACATTTTGATTGCCCCTATTTGCAACTTCTCATTTCCATAACCCGTATACATCCCCCTTTCTTTCAATTGGTCAAGAAACGGATAGTCTATAAGGAGATTGCACCGCAATCCTTTTCTTTCTTGATTTATTAACTCATCATATATCTTATATGTCTGATCCAAACCGCCAATATATAAAGGATCATTTGTATGTACACTTGTTAAACCGTTTTTCACAGCATATTTCATCGCTAGCTCCTGCCCGCATTTTAATTCCTCATACGTTTTTCCAGGAATAGAGGCCGTAATAAGATTTGAGGCTGATTCAAGAAGTAATCCAGTAGGATTTTTTTTATGATCCAAAACAACGCTTCCTCCCAGCGGAACCTCGATTGCTGAATGATAGCCGCTCATTTCCAGGGCTTTGCTATTTACTAAAAAAGCATGGTGACATATCCTTTTCAAAAATACAGGACAATGCGGTGCTACAAAATCTAATTCAGCCATAGTCGGAATCATACTTTTGTCATCAAATAAATTCTCATCCCATCCCATTCCAAGTAACCATTTTCCGGGGGAAAGCGTCATTGCCTTTACTTTTATCTTATCTAACATTTCTCTTTTAGATGTAACACCATTTAAATTAAGATCTAAAAAATTGAAAGCAACACCTGAAAGATGAAGGTGGCTATCTATCAGTCCAGGAGTAGCCGTCTTTCCTTGTAAATCAATGATGTTTGTCTCTGCCCTGCCCCATTGCAATACCATTTCTTTGTGAGAGCCGACATCTACAAACCTTCCGTTCTCAACTACTACCGTTTCAACCTTAGGGTGGTTTACATCTAGTGTATAAATCTTTCCATTCGTATAAATGGTCTTTGTCATAGAAGCCCTCCATTATTTACTTGTCCATCGCAACTTTCTTAATATGCTAAGTTACCGCCTTATGTATTGCATATTTTATCTAATAACTTTAGACCTATCAAAAAGTAAAAGGCGGAATTCCCCCTTTTGACCCTATTAGAATTTAACAAAAATGATTATTCCCCATCTATCAAACATGTCCATATTTCATTCAACCAAAACCATTAACAACCAAACCCACTAGCATCAGAGGCCCTTCAGACCATGGCACAAGTCCGATCGTCGGAGGAAATATCAGGTCTGTCACGCACTATGTTGTTTGTATTCATCCTTTCACCTCTTTTTTTAACATGTATCATTCATTGAAACCCGTCGATGAAATACCGTAGTAGGTTCCTTCGCCCTTTATATTTATCATTGCAATTCCTCTGCCAATTTTAACGATATTTTAATTATTTCTTTAAAGAAATGAAGGTACTGCCTAAAAAACACTGCACGCAAGGCATAAAGGGTCCCCATTCTATTAACCAGAAAGAATGGGGACCCCTTTATTATGATAGGAATTTTACAAATCCATTGATAGAAGGGATGAAATTTTTCCCTCCTAAAGTGAAAATTTTTTTACCGTAATTTATGTTTTTCCATCTTGTATTTTAATAATTGTTTTGATATGCCCAACTGTCTGGCAGATTCAGCAATTTTTCCATCCGAATTTTTCAATTGACGTACAATGATCTCTTTTTCATATTCCTGAACAGCATCTTTTAAAGAATCAACATTCAGACTCTTAACGTAAGCCATTGGAGCCTCTTCATAATCCCTGATTCTTCCTGGAATATCATCCAAAGTGATTCGATTGGACTGAACATGATTATATGCCGTTTCCACAGCGTTCTTCAACTCACGGATATTGCCTGGCCATGGGTACCTTTTGAAACAATCCAGCACGTCATCTTGAACACCATTAATATATATATTCATCGCATTGTTATAAAAATTCAGATAATGGTCAACAAGGACTTCTATATCCTCTTTTCTTTCCATTAAGCTTGGCAGGTCAATTTGCACAACCCCAATCCGATAAAATAGATCTTCCCGCAACCGTTTCTCCGCAAGTAATATATCCGGAACCTCATTCGTTGCTGAAATCACCCTTATGTCCAAGTGGATATTTTTCTTACCGCCCACTCTCCTGATTGTTTTTTCTTCAATGGCCTTTAGAAGCTTCACCTGAAGGTTCATATCCAAGGAGTTGATTTCATCCAAGAATAAAGTTCCGCCATCCGCCTGTTCAAATAGCCCCGGCATGTCTTCCGCCCCAGTGAAGCTCCCTTTATTCGTGCCAAACAACGTACTTTCCCATAAACTAGAAGGAACTGCACTGCAGTTAAGTGAAATAAAGGGCTTTCCAAATCGATCGCTTAAATTATGGATGGCCTGGGCGATAAGTTCTTTCCCTGTACCCGTTTCCCCAACGATCAGGACATTCGAGGTCGTTAGAGCAATTCTTCCAAGTTTATTTTTTATGCTTTCCATTTTAGGATTAACCGTGATAATATCATCGACTGTATAGACCGTATTATTTCTTCTGAAGATCTTATGGCTCGAGTATTTGTCCAAGTATTGGATGGCATCCTTTGAAAAGAAGCGTTTGGAGAATTCAACGGCCCCAATGATTTTATCGTTTTCGGCAATCGGAAATGTGGAATTGATCGTTTCAATGACCTCTCCCGTTTTAGTGATCATTTTTTGTTTTAAGTTACATAACGGTTTTCCCGTCCTTAACACATTCATCAACGTACTGTTTTCGTAGGTGATGTTTTTATAAAAGGAAGTCACATTCTTCCCCATGAATTCCTCCGGCCTTATCCCTAGCTCTTTAAGAACATTTAAATCTGCCATATCATAAAAAATGATCATCCCTTTGTCATCAACAACCAAAACATTATCAAAATCGGCTAACCGCCTGAATTTATCAGCATTCATATTCACCCTTCTGAGCCTCCTATCACTTTACGTATTTCAAAGCCAGAGTAGTCCCGTCGATTAGTCATACACTTTCAGCTGCTTAATTGGAACGGCCTGGCTTACTCATGAGAATAGTAGGGAACCGCGAAAAAGGCACAAAGGTGCATAGCCCAATTCATTCTATTTTACCATGAAACAGAGCGCCTTTTCTTTTCAAACTTTTTCCTGGTACTCTCGTTTCCCCATTCAAACAGCAAAAAAAAGAGCATCCCAAAAGCAGAATAGCCTCCGCATTTGGAACACCCTCTTTTCTATAATCAATCAGAGCCAGTTATAACAAAATCGTCTTGGAGCAAAGCTAAAGGGAGCTTTCTATTTATAGGATCCCCTGCCGTGACATTAATTTCAGTAATGTGACCACTGGCACCTATTGAAACATCAATCAACTTCCCATCTTCTGTTTTTACTAAAAAGAGCCTCTCCCATTCATAAACATAGGAATTCTTTTGAACGTAAACTTGTTCGATGGTCCCATCATGAGCACACTCGATGGCATGAATCGGTTTTAACACGGAATCACTCCTCCACTCCCCATTATTTGGCTAAAGCTTATACCCAGCCACGGAATATCGAGGCTTCTGCCATTTTTCTGACACCCACCATATATGCCGCAAGCCTCATGTTCACATTTCTTGTCTCTGCCATATCATAGACTTGATTAAATGAGCTGACCAATAACGCTTTTAATTTGGCTTGGACTTCTTCATCTTCCCAGTAATAACCCTGGTTATTCTGAACCCATTCAAAGTAAGAAACAGTCACACCGCCTGAACTTGCCAATACATCTGGAACAAGAAGCACATTGCGTTCCGTCAAGATCTTGGTTGCCTCTAAAGTAGTTGGTCCATTCGCTGCCTCCACGACAATTTCGGCTTTGATAAGATGTGCATTTTCTTTGGTGATTTGATTGGAAATTGCGGCAGGCACTAAAATATCACAATCTAGTTCCAAAAGCTCTTGATTGGTGATTTTGTTTTCGAATAGTGTCGTAACCGTTCCAAAGCTATCCCTTTTATCAAGTAAGTAATTGATATCAAGGCCATCCGGGTTATATATGGCACCATATGCATCCGAAATGCCAATCACTTTCGCACCTGCATCATGCATGAATTTGGCTAAAAAGCTTCCTGCATTCCCAAATCCTTGGACGATGATCCGTGCACCTTTTAGTTCTATGCCTTTACGCTTTGCCGCTTCCTCGATACAAATCGTGACACCTTGTGCAGTTGCCTTTTCCCTACCGTGTGAACCGCCAAGTACCAGTGGTTTACCTGTAATGAAACCAGGAGAATCGTATTCTCTTATTCTACTGTATTCATCCATCATCCATGCCATGATTTGAGAATTTGTATAAACATCCGGGGCCGGAATATCTTTAGTCGGCCCCACTATTTGGCTAATCGCACGGACATACCCGCGGCTAAGCCTTTCTAATTCACCCATGGACATTTGGCGCGGGTCACAGATAATGCCACCTTTTCCTCCGCCATATGGCAGATTCACAATCCCACATTTTAAACTCATCCACATCGAAAGTGCCTTTACTTCTTCCTCATCGACTTCAGGGTGAAAGCGGATTCCGCCTTTTGTAGGACCCACAGCATCATTGTGCTGGGCTCGATATCCAGTGAATATCTTCGTCGTATTGTCATCCATTTTAATTGGAATCCGGACGGTCAGCATGCGAAGAGGTTCTTTCAAAAGCTCGAACACTTCTTCAGAATAACCAAGCTTATCCAGCGCCTCCTTGATGACGATCTGTGTTGATTCAAGCAAGCTGGCAGTTTCTTTTTCTTCTTTGATTGTTGTACTCAATGGAATTCACCTCATAGGGATATTAGGATAAAACTCTTTTAATACGTTCGATTGCCCAATCTAGCTCTTCTTTAGTGATCACTAGCGGCGGAGCAAAGCGGATAACTGTATCATGTGTTTCTTTACACAGTAATTTTTCTTCTTTTAGTTTTTCACAATAAGGTCTTGCCGCTTCAGTTAATTCCAATCCAATAAATAAGCCTCTTCCACGAATATCTTTAATCATAGGATTATTGATTTCTTTTAAACTGTCCATGAAATATTGTCCTAGCTCTAATGAACGTTCTGCCAATTTCTCATCTTCAAGAACTTCCAATGAAGCGATGGAAACCGCACACGCCAATGGATTACCACCGAATGTCGAACCATGTGAACCCGGGTTGAATACACCAAGGATTTCACGGTTTGCAGCTACGCAAGAGATTGGGAAAACCCCACCGCCAAGCGCCTTGCCTAAAATGTACATATCCGGAACTACTCCATCCCAGTCAGAGGCGAACATTTTTCCTGAACGTCCAAGTCCTGATTGAATTTCATCTGAAACGAATAGAACATTATTTTCTTTACATAGTTCAAAAGCTTCTTTTAAAAATCCTTGTGGTGGTATGATGATTCCCGCTTCACCTTGGATCGGTTCGATTAAGAATCCAGCCGTTTGCGGTGTAATTGCTGCTTTCAATGCATCAAGATCGCCATAAGGGATTAGTTTGACTCCCGGTAACATCGGTCCAAAGCCTCTTCTATATTCTTCATCAGACGACAAGGATACAGCTGCCATTGTACGGCCATGGAAATTTCCTATACAAGCAATGATTTCCGCTTGGTTTTCAGCGATTCCTTTAACATCATAACCCCAGCGCCTAACTGCCTTGATTGCAGTTTCAACGGCTTCAGCACCCGTATTCATCGGCAGTGCCATATCTTTTTGCGTAAGACGGGAAACCATTTCATACCATGGGCCTAATTTATCACTATGAAACGCACGGGACGTTAACGTTACGCGATCAGCTTGTTTTTTTAATTCTTCGATGATTTTCGGATGTCTGTGGCCTTGATTCACTGCTGAATAGGCACTTAGCATATCCATATATTTGTTTCCTTCAGGATCTTCCACCCAAACTCCTTCTGCCTTCGAAATGACGATTGGAAGTGGATTATAATTGTTTGCACCATATTGTTCCGTTTGCTCGATTAATTTTTCCGTTACTGTTGTCATGTTGATTCCCCCTAAAATTATAGCGTTTCAGATGTTGTTTTTCCTTGAAGATGCAGAACTAAATAATCAGGACCGCCTGCTTTTGAATCTGTACCTGACATATTGAATCCGCCGAATGGCTGGTATCCTACAATGGCACCAGTACAACCACGATTGAAGTACAAGTTCCCTACGTGGAAATCCTCACGTGCTTGTTCGATATGTTCAATATTGTTCGAGATGACCGCACCTGTTAACCCATAATCCGTGTTATTGGCAATCTCGATTGCATGATTGAAATCTTTTGCCTTACAGAACGCAACCACTGGCCCGAAAATCTCTTCTTTCATGACACGTGAATTCTCATCTACATCGGCAATGATCGTTGGCTGGATGAAGAAACCTTTTGAATTGTCTCCTTCTCCACCTGCAACAAGTTTCCCTTCTTTTTTACCGATTTCAACATAGCTCATGACTTTGTCGTAAGCTGCTTGGTCGATGACCGGCCCCATGAAGTTGTTTAAATCTGTTGGTTCCCCGACTGTTTTTTCTTTCGTTAATTCAATGACACGATTCAAGACTTGGTCATATACATCTTCCACTACGACGGTACGTGAACAAGCAGAACATTTTTGACCGGAGAATCCGAAAGCAGAAGCGACGATTGATTGTGCCGCCAATTCCAGATCAGCCTCTTTATCAACAACGATTGTATCTTTACCGCCCATTTCAGCGATGACACGCTTCAACCAGATTTGACCTTCATGAACTTTTGCCGCACGCTCATAAATACGGATTCCAACATCACGAGATCCTGTAAAGCTGATGAAACGTGTACGGGGATGATCTACCAAATAATCGCCAACTTCAGCACCGCTTCCTGGAATGAAGTTCACAACGCCTGCAGGTAAGCCCGCTTCTTCCAACACTTCAATGAATTTAGCTGCAATAACCGGTGTTGTACTGGCTGGTTTCAATAAGACTGTATTACCTGAAACAAGTGCTGCCGTCGTCATGCCTGCCATGATCGCAAACGGGAAATTCCATGGTGAGATGATGACACCGACACCAAGTGGAACATAGGTGAAAGCATTGTGTTCAATCGGGCGGCTTTCCACTGGCATGCCGTCTTTAAGCTTCAGCATTTGACGAGCGTAATATTCCATGAAGTCGATCGCTTCCGCTGTATCTGCATCCGCTTCATTCCAAGGCTTTCCTGCCTCTTTAACCAATAGAGCCGAGAAATAATGTTTTCTTCTGCGAACGATGGCTGCAGTCCTGAATAAAATATTTGCCCGGACCTCCGCTTTCGTTTTTCTCCAAGTTTGGAATGTCTTATCTGCCGCTTGCATGGCTTGCTCAGCAAGATCTTTATTTGCTTTGGACACGGTTCCAATAACTT
This sequence comes from Peribacillus sp. NPDC060253, assembly GCF_042727425.1. NCBI lineage: Bacteria > Bacillati > Bacillota > Bacilli > Caryophanales > Bacillaceae > Peribacillus > Peribacillus sp. NPDC060253. The sequence continues at coordinate 23,268 of NZ_JBHXAS010000006.1, read as the reverse complement.
CTTCTTTATTTGCTGGGTTTACAGAGGTAATGACTTCATCAGTGAACACTTTTTCACCATTAATGACTAGCGGGTATTTCTTCCCTAAATCATTAGCTACATCATTCAATGCCGCTTGAAAAGATTTATTGTTTTCTTCGATTTTAAAATTAGTAAATGGTTCGTGTTTATATGTTTGGACCATTATGGCTCATCTCCCTAAAGTTTATGTTTTTATTTCACACTTATTTAATAAGCAAGTTCCGTGCCAACTTTTCATTTTTTCGAAAAAATATTGTTATTTTTTGAAATATGCAATGAAATTCAGCACTTTGGGGGCAAAACAGACAAAGAATGCCATTATTTTTTGCTCTAATCCCTATTTTTGTCACTTAAACCTTACACTTTTTATTAATGCAAGATTCATGCCAAGCCGAAATAACATAAAAAACAACGTTATTTCACTTTTTCCGCAAAATATTTTTGCACTTTAATGCAAAATAATCTTGCTGTGCAAATTTTAATTGCGCCTTTTCTTCAATTCCTCTACAATAGCTCTATGAAATGAAAAACGGGAGGTATTCATGTATTTAGATCAAATCGTTAAAATAGAAGGTTTCCAAACCATCCTCCATTCACTTGTGGATGTAATCGATATCGGGTTACATATAATCGATATCAAAGGTCGAACCATTGTATATAACAAGAAAATGGCTGAAATTGAAGGCATGGATTCAGAAGAGGTATTAGGGAAAAAGATTCACGAGATCTTTATATTCAAGGAAGAAACGGAGAGCACATTAATACGGGCGCTTCATTCTGGAAGGAAAACCGAAAACTCGAAGCAGACCTACTTCAATAATCTCGGACAAGAAATTACAACAATCAATAATACGTTTCCTATTTTGGATCAGAACCAAAATATCATTGGAGCCATTGAAGTGGCAAAGGATATAACGAATCTTGAAAGAATCATTAAAGATAATATCTTGAATAAGGGCGATACGAAATATACGTTTGACAGCATCATTGGAACCAGTGAGAATTTCTTGGAAGTCATTGAAAAAAGCAAGCGTTCGACCAGGACTACATCCTCCATCCTCATCGTCGGGGAGACGGGAACGGGAAAAGAACTCTTTGCCCAGAGCATCCATAATGGAAGCAGTCGTTCGACACATCCTTTCATTAGCCAGAACTGTGCTGCCCTTCCAGATAGTCTTATTGAAGGAATTCTTTTTGGTACGAAGAAAGGGGCCTTCACCGGATCGATTGAAAGGCCTGGTTTATTCGAACAGGCACAAGGCGGGACCATTCTTCTCGATGAAATCAATTCCTTAAATCCGAATATGCAGGCGAAATTATTAAGGGCCCTTCAAGAAAGGACGATTCGCCGTGTTGGAGATACAAAAGATAAAAAAATTGACGTACGGGTCATAGCAACGATAAATGAAGATCCAATAGATGCCATTTCAAATGATCATTTACGAAAGGATTTATATTATCGATTAAGCGTCGTATCGTTATTCATCCCACCTCTTCGTGAACGGAAAGAGGATATTCCTTTGCTGGCACAATCATTCATCGAGAAATTCAATGCGCTGTTCGAATTGAATATTGAAGGGATCAGCGAGGAGGTCTACTCCCTTTTTTATGATTATGATTGGCCAGGGAACGTAAGGGAACTTGAACATATCATCGAAGGGGCCATGAATTTAATGGAACCGGACGATACAAAGATTTCCATTACGCATCTTCCCACTTTATTTAAAAAGAAAGCACATTTGGAGGACACTCATTTTGATAAAAAAGATGACCTTGCAAATGGAGAATTACAGGAGACTACCTTATCTCTTGATGATTATATCGCTAATACGGAGAAGCTATACTTGGAGAAAATATTAAAGGAGCATGGCATGAATATCTCTCAAGCAGCAAAAGCCCTGAATATTAGCCGACAAAGTCTTCAATACCGTTTGAAAAAGTATCAGGTCAAATAACGGCTTACCAAAAGACGGGCCCCCCACAGATGTGGAGGGCCCTCTTTGCTTGCATATCCATTTTTGAAAACCTAGTAATCAGAATGTTTCAGCCGCTTTTACAACGTTTTCCAAACCATCCGCGATGATTTGTTGTGTCCGATCAGGATACTGATTATGTCCTTCAATGACCACAACGCCCGGATTGTTGATTCCCCACAAGCCAATGATATTTTTTACTAAATTGACAGCCATTTCAGCAGAAGCCATTCCTTCTAATGCATAATCCGAACCGCGCGCATTCAATAGCATGACCTTTTTATCACCAGCATACCCCACTGGGCCTTCTGCTGTATAATTGAACATTTTACCTGCTTGTGCCAAATAGGAAAGATATGTGATTAGCGGTGCAGGAACCGTTGAGTTCCATAAAGGGAAAGCGAATACCACTTTATCCATCGCAAGGAATTGATTTAAATAGCGATCAACCAGATTGGCCGCTTTTTCTTCTTCAACTGTCAGTTCAAGACCTTGGTTGCGTTTATACAAACCAGTAATGGCAGTATTTCCGTAGTAAGGAAGGTCCTCTTTAAATAAATCCAACTCAATCACTTCATCTGTATGGTGGGTCTCTTTATATGCTTTTAAAAATGTGTCATACATGTTTGAGCTGATAGCTTGTTCTGCAGGACGATCGTTCACTTTAACGAATAATACTTTTGTCATTTTTGCATTCTCCCCTGTCGCGGCTTCTTTATTTCCAAATAACCTACTAAAAAATCCCATATTTCCTCCCCATTGCTTTCTGCTTTAAATTCAGACGACTAAATGAATCTCATTGCCAGATGGATCTGTTACGGCGAAAAACCCTTCTTTTTCCGTGACGGCAGCTCCGATTCCTTTCAGTTGCTCCGTTACTTTGTTTCTCGCATCTTCATCTGCAAAAACGAGGGTATACCAGTTCAGCCCGACACTATTTTCCTTTGGAGCAGGAGCGCCAACACCATTCCATGTGTTCAACCCAATGTGATGATGATATCCGCCGGTTGAAGTAAAGAGCGCTCCTCCATATCGATTCACAACGGTAAACCCAAGACCTTGCATGTAAAACTCCTCCGTTTTCCGTAAATCCGATACATGCAGATGTATATGCCCCATTAGAGTACCTGCAGGCAGTTTGCTCCACTCACCATCGCTTTCTTTCAGCAGGTCATTCCCATCCAACGGATCCGTGCCCATTGCGACTTCCCCATCGGACCATCTCCAATCAGTGGATGGCCGGTCAGAGTATACTTCAATGCCATTGCCATCCGGATCGGTAATGTACAGCGCTTCACTCACTTCATGATCCCCCGCTCCAAATGGATATTTCGTTTGAAGTAAATGGCGCAAAAAAGTCGATAAATCGGCACGGCTTGGCAGCAAAAGGGCAAAGTGATATAAGCCCGTCGTCCGCCCTTCTTTCGGAATCACATCAGCAGGCTGCTCAAGTGTCAGCAACGGGTTTTTTCCATCTGTCGTCAAAACAGCTTGTCGGTCGGTTTTCTTCAATACTTGAAGACCAATGATATCTCGGTAAAACGTGATGGCATTATTTAAATCCAAAACATTTATACTGACTTCGCCAACAAAAGTAATTGGTTTTTGATGAAAATTTTTATCCATATTGTCACTTCCCTTTTTTATTGAAAATCATGTTATCCAAAGAAAGAACCGTGGTGTTTGCACACGCTAGATAGACAGACATGGCAAGCAGTGCCAAGTCCAGTTCGTAGCCCGCCGCTTGCCCGTTGCCAAGAAAACCAGCAGGCAATTTAGCCATGAAAACCGCTCCAACCAAAATGACCGCGAACAAGACGGAAACGATACGTGTTCCAAAACCAAGTATAACCGCAAGTCCTCCGATTAATTCGATACCTGCAACGATATATGCCATGAACCCCGGAATACCAAGGCTATCAAAAAAACCAGCCGTGTTACCTATTCCCCCTTGAAACTTTGAAACGCCGTGAATGAAAAAAGTAAGACCTAGTATAATTCTTAAAAAAACTTGACCTGCATCATTTTTATTCATGTATGAACTCTCCTTTTGTTGGTTACTTTATGTAAGTAATTATATTTTAATAAGCTTATAATGTCAAGTAAGTTTATTGGAATTTCTTTTTTCCCCTAAATAAAACGAATTGCCGAAGCAACTCGTTCCATGGTGTCACTATTTAAATGTGTAATAAATGGTTGAATTGATGATGAAAGAATCCGCAATGGTTCTCCCGACTTCCTCACATGCCACTATACTGAATTTTGTTGCATCAACGGGCTCATATAATAATTGATGAATACCGTCCACCGACCGTATTGCGACAGTTGCGTCAGGGTTTGTCTGAAATATCCGTTCCAGTATTTCTTCTTTATTAGGAACCAGGCTGGCAATCCATACAATATCGAACTCCGTGTAGTCATGAAGGGCGCCATCATTCAAGATATAGTCTGAATTCCCTTCGTTATCCAGTTCTTGGACGATGCGCCGGCCAAGTGAATGGGCTTGTTCATCTATATCGAGACATGTCATTTTCGCACCCAACTCCCGTTGCAGCAGCAAAGGACTTAATGGCAGAGGCCCCGTCCCTACAAATGCAAATGATTGAATATCTTTTTTCACCTTTTTCAATTCACTGATTTCCGTTTGAATCAGTTCTTTGTAGTTATCCCAATAAATGAAAGAACGGAAGTCATCCAGGGTGTTCACACTGCCAACAAATAATTTGGCATAATGATTCTCCATCAATGTTTCAGCAATCGTCAGCTTTTCAAGCATGGTACCCCGAATCGATCGGATTTCATCATGGTTGAGAATTTCTTCTGCCACATGCTGATCCAAAGGTTTGGAAATCATCGAAACCAGTTCGGTTAAAACGCGATTGATGATTTCGTTATTTGGTGATAAATCATCTTCTTCTAGTAAAATTTTATAAGTATCCATATATGTATGAATGATTTTTTCCTGGTTTCTAGACAATTTGATCGTTTTCAAGGCGCACACTCCTATTAGGGAATAATTTTTTGCTTAACCGTGGTATATACAATGCCAAAAATACCGAACGTCCTAGGCTGAATACAGTAAAGGCCAGCCATAATGCATGGTTTTGATATGCCGGCACAAAAATATAAAGTGTTATCATGAAGGCAATCAAGGAATAGATCATCGAGTTACGAATAGGGGCAGCTTCTGTTGCCCCAGTAAAAACACCGTAGAAAACGATGCCTACACTGGCAGATAGAGGGAACAAAATAAGCCAGATCCCATAAATGTTTGCCAGCTCAATGACACTTGGTATCCGTGTGAAAAGCGATAGGATGATATCACCGCATAAATAGTAACTGACGGCAATCATCAGGGAGGACAGAACACCCCACTGCAACGAAAGGATCAGGGTCTTCTTATATAAGGGCTTATCTCCCGCACCAATCGCTTTTCCCACAAGAATGCTTGAAGCATTTGCGAGCCCGTCAAAGAAGTAAGCCATCATATAGTGAATTTGGATGAGTACGGCATTCGCCGCCAATATCTCCGTCCCATATGAGGCCCCCTTTGCCGTGAAGATATTAAAAACGGCCAACAGGCAAAGCGTCCTGATGAATAAATCCCGATTCACCGACATCATTTTCTTAATGGATGAAGAATCGAACATCTCTTTCAACGGGGGCATTTCCATTCGATGCGGCGACGCTTTCACAATAATGATCAGTCCAATGAAAAAGGCCGTCACTTCCGAAAGGAGGGTCGCTATCGCTACCCCTGGCACGCCCCATTGGAATCCATGAACAAATAGGAAATCCAAGGCAATGTTCATCAGGTTCATGAACACCTGTAACAATAGCGAAACCTTGATCTTGGACATCCCCATCAGCCAACCCAATATGACGTAATTCATCAAGGTGAATGGGATTCCCCATATTCGAATGCTGAAGTATTCAGCCGCATACCTTCGAACCTCAGCATCGGGATTCATCAGGGTTAAGGAAACTTGTTCAATAGGCCCCTGAAGCAGGATGAAACCTCCCCCTGCAACAATTGCCAGTATAAACGGCCTTAAAAAGGCTAAAATGCCTTGCTTCCCGTCGTTTGCCCCAAGTGCTTGTGCAGCAAATCCCGAAGTGCTCACCCGCAAAAAACCAAACAGCCAATACAAGGTATTGAAAATAACCGTACCTATAGCTACGCCGCCCAAATAAGCAGGGTTTGGTAACTGACCCACAACAGCGGTGTCCACCGCACCTATCAATGGCGTCGTTATCGTCGATATGGTCAGAGGAATGGCCAAGGCCAAATATGATCGATGGTTCACCTTACTTCCTCCTTAAGTATCAAACTCCCATTTAATCGAAATCATTACGATTTAAAACCAAAATAAACACAACTTCACTATTCAAACATCGAAATCAGTTCTTTTGTGTATGAATGGCGACCGCTGCAAAAAAGCTGTTCTTTTTCGAAAGAATCCACAATTACACCCCCTTTCATCACTATGATCTGATGGCTCATCTCCTGTACTGCCGACAGATCATGAGAAATAAAAAGGTATGAAATGTCCAAAGTCTCCCGCAGCCCGCCTAACAATTTCAGCACCTCCGCTTGTGACAGTACGTCCAGGCTTGAAGCCGGTTCATCCAATATAATGAGGGCCGGTTCAATGCTGATTGCGCGTGCAATGGTCACCCGCTGCTTTTGTCCGCCGCTTAGCTCATGCGGGTAACGTTCAGCAAAACTCTTTGGAAGCCCCACAGATTCCAGCAGCTGTCCGATAAAGTTCGCTTCACTTGTATACGTAAAATGTTTCAGATTGACCTGGCTGCCAAATTGAAGATACGGATCCATTAGTGAATCTTTTATTCTTAGTTTTGGATTCAAAGCAGTTGCAGGATTTTGCAAAACGGCCTGGATGTTCTTGCGATACGGTTTTAATCTGCGTTCGCTTTTGTTTTGCAGCGCGTTTCCTTCAAATAGGATGCTGCCCTGGTCAAAAGAGTCAATCTGAAGGATGAGTCTTGCCAGTGTGCTTTTTCCGCAGCCGCTCTCTCCCACTAGCCCGAGGCATTCCTTCCTTTCGATGCTGAAATTCACGTTCCTTAGTATTACCACTCCGTTATCATAGCTTTTATGGACATTTCGTACGTCTAATAAACTCATCCTGACACTCCTTCAAGCCTGCATGTACTTCTTTTGAGTGATGGCGCTGATTGAATCAGCCTCCTCGTATAAGGATGCTGCGGATGATCCAGCACCAGATTTTTATCACCGGCTTCAATAATGGCTCCGTCTTTCATAACTGCAATGCGGTCCGCATATTTCTTCACATGACGCAAATCATGGGTGATGAACAAGATTGCACATCCAGTTTCTTTTTGGAGCTTTGATAACAGCTGTAAGACCTTAAAGGAAGATACACTGTCCAAGGCTGTGGTCGGTTCATCCGCTATCAAGATATCCGGTTCAAGCAGCAGGGCTATTGAAATGGATACGCGTTGAAGCTGCCCACCGCTTAATTGAAAAGGGTATTTGCTGTAGATATCTTCATTCAGGCCCACCGATATGAGCGCCTCGACTGCTTGCTTGCACCTTGCCTTTTTAGAAAGGTTCAAATGTGTTCGCTGATATTCCTCGAAATGTTGACCGATGGTAAGGAACGGTGTGAACGAACCCTGGTAATCTTGAAAAATATAAGCCAGGCACTTTCCGCGAATCTTCCTGATTTCTGAGGAAGATAGCGTTAATAAATTCTTTTCCCCGTACCATATTTCCCCCCTCGCTTCGAGATTGGATGCAAGCATCTGACATATTGCCATGGCCGTCATGCTTTTGCCGCTCCCACTTTGTCCGACAAGTGCGAACCACTCACCTTCCTGCACATCTAATGAAAGATCCTTGACGATATGATTTTGCTTCCCCATGATATACAGCTGCCTCACTGATAAAATGCTCATGATTCCACCTCCTTTTTCACATCGAATGCATCGCGCAAATAATCACCGAGTATGTTGGATAGAAGGACGACAAATACGATGGCCAGCCCCGGGTAAATCATCAGCAACATATTGGATTGAAAGTATGGACGGGCATCATTCAGCATGGCTCCCCACTCTGGTGCCGGCGGCTGCGCCCCGAGCCCGATATATGATAAGGAAGATATGAGCAAAATGATTTTTCCTAAATCGAGGCTAGAAAGGACCAGCACGTTCCCGATAAGGTGAGGAAATAGATGCTTCCGCATGATCCCAAATGAACTTAATCCATTGATTTTAGCAACTGTGACATAGTCCTTCTGATGTTCGGTGATCACCGTACTTCGCACAAGCCGGGCATAATTCACCCATTTCACTAGAACGATCGCCAACAGGAGATTTTCGATTCCTGGTCCTAATAAACCACTAAGCACAATGGCAACGATCGTATCAGGGAATGCGAGAAACGCGTCTGCAATGCGCATGAAAATCCGATCTATCAGACCTCCTTTAAAACCAGCAATCACCCCGAACGGGACGCCGATGATAACCGCGGCAAACAGAGATAAGAGACCATAGCCAACCGTCAGCTGTGCGCCAAGCAAAAGACGTGTCAATACATCACGCCCTAGATGATCCGTCCCTAACGGATGTTCCATGCTTGCCGGCCATAGCCTTTCTCCCAGATTGACCAGCGCCGGATCATGTTTCAGAATAAGTAAGGTGTAAGCCGCAACGGCAAGGACTGTAGCCATCACCGTAAAAAGGACTGTCATTCTCCAGCGCCTTTTGGATTTTTTTTTGATAACTAACTCCATTTTCCATGCTTCCTTTCCTTCAGTCTTAGCTCCGGATTTAAATAGCGATAAGATAAATCCACGGCACTATTAACCATGAATACAATGATGGCCATGACCAACAGGTACCCTTGGATGACTGGATAATCCCGTGACCGAATCGAGTCCACGACCATCTTACCTATGCCTGGATAGGCAAAAATCACTTCGATCACCACTACACCGCCGATCAGGCTGCCAAGGCTGACACCGAATACGGTAATGACCGGGGGCAAGCTATAACGAAATGCATGGGCAAAGAATATCCGTATTTCTGATATCCCCCTAGATCGGGCAGCCCTGATGAAATCATGACTTAGGGAATCTATTAAACTCGAACGCAGCAAACGCACGTACACACTTGTGATGGCCAGCCCCAACGTGACCGACGGCAGAATCAAAGAACGAAATCCGTCCCTGCCCATTGTTGGAAGGACCCCCCATCGTACCGCAAATAGATCTATCAAGAGCAGCCCCAGCCAAAAGCTAGGAATGGCTGCGCCCAACAAAGAAACGGCACGGCTTATCTGATCAATCCAGCTTCCCCTGTATAATGCAGCAAGCGAACCTAATGGAATGGCTATACCAAGCATCACAAGCAATGCGCCAACCGCCAGCTCAAGTGTTGCAGGCAGCCCGCTCATGATCATCTTCATCACAGGCTGATTCGTCAGATAGGAATGCCCGAAATCCAATTGGATAAAGTCCGCAAACCAATCGCCATACTGCACTAACAGCGGATCATTGAACCCCAATTCTTCACGAAGCTCATTGACTTGCTCGTTTGTGATCGACACATCATCCACTTGAAGTATCGAGAGAACTGGGTCCCCTGGAGCAAGCCTAACAAAAAGGAAAGAGATGAATGTAATCACAAGGACAAAAATCACGACCTCAATGAATCGCCGGACTAAGATGCGGAACATTCACTTCACATCCAGTTCATTCGTCAGCATGTAGTATTCACTTCTAGAAGTGACCCAATTTTCCACTTTTCCGGAGTCATAAGCAACAAGTGTGTTCGGGTGTAAAATGAACGAATTATACACCTGTTCATCCACATACATCGCAATATCCTCAGCTAAATCCGAGCGCTTCTGCTGTCCGACCGTTACGTTCAGCTTGTCAATCAGGGACGTCAGGTGATCATCATCGGCCCCACTGAAGTTCAAGGCTCCCTTTGGATGATAAGTTGCATTTAAATAGTAACCAGCATCCCCCCGCGGAGCCGTTAAATTACTGTAGGTCGTTAAATCCCAATCCCGATTGGCAGCCATATACTCTTCCGGGATTTCTATTTGCTTGATTTTCACATCAATCCCCAACTGGCCGGCATCCGATTGAAAAACTTGGGCAATTAACGGCAGGTCGGCACGTGAACTGTATGTCAGAAGTGTAAACGCTAACGGTTTGCCGTCTTTTTGCATGACACCCTCCACTTTCTTATATCCCGCCTGATCAAGAAACCTTCTAGCTGCTTCCATCCCCTTCTCTTTTTTCGGATAGTCCGGGGCAAACGAGAAAGTGGATGGAAAAGGTCCTGTTGCCACTTCTGCATGACCTTGTAAAATTGTAGCCGCAATCGATGAACGATCGATCAAGGCATCTATCGCCTTTCGGACGTGTATGTCCTGCAATGCTTTACGTTCCAAATTCATCGTCATTTGATGTACGCGGAAAGTGGATGTCGATTCAACCTTCACACCATCTATCGCCTCTAAATTTTCCAGGCTTTCCACTTCCGGACGGAAAACAATATCGGCGTCTCCCGATTCAAGGGCAAGAGACCGTGCATTGGCATCTTCATTAAACGAAAACCTGGCTCTCTCAAGCTTTGCTGCTCCATCCCAGTAAGACTCATACCGTATTAAATCAACAGCCGTACCTGGTATGAATTTCGAAACGGCAAATGGCCCTGTCCCTATCGGCTTGTTTATATAGTCACTTTCCTTCACGTCAATAATCGATGTATTTGGATGGACCAATTCAGAAGGAAACTCAGGAAAAGGAACCTCCGTCTTAATGGTCAGCGCATTCCCGTCCGCTTCAATCGACTCAATGCGCAAAGCATTCTTGATCGCCAGACTATCTTTCATCGCCCTCTCCAAGGATGCCTTCACCGCTTTGCCATCCATCGGCTTTCCATTCTGAAAAGTCACACCCTCCCTTAACTCAAAATTCCATAATTGACCATCCTTGCTATCCCAGCTTTTCGCCAGCCAAGGTTCGATGGTCAAATCCTCATCATTGAGATGCACCAATGTCTCAGTGATACCAGCCCTTAGTGACACATAACTAGTATCAACATTCGGATCAAGCGAACTAGTCGCAAAATTAAAAAGCAAGTTCACTTCCTTCTCCCCTCCCACTTGATCTTTCGCAGACTCGGTGGAACAAGCAGCCAAAAGAAAGAATGATAAACAAAAAATAAAAATCGATTTACATTTTCTGAACACGATATACTTCCTCCATTACCTCAACTATTTTAATTAGCAGCTTTAAAATCGTATTGATTACGATTTATATTGCAGCTTTGCTTTACTATCATGACAAACCACGTAACGCATTGCCGAATGCTTATCCGAAATGAAACCTATGTAATGCTTCTCGAGAGTAAACATCCACTCACGAGTAATGTGTTAAACTCACGAGTATTTGCTTCAAACTCACGAGTATTTGCACTAAATTCACGAGTAAATGCACTAAATTCACGAGTAAACGCACTAAACTCACGAGTAAACGCACTAAACTCACGAGTATCAGCTCTAAATCTCTTACAATAGCTGCAAAATCTTGAGTAAATGCTCCAAACTCTCGATTTACTGCACTAATCCACCTTTTGTAAAACCTAATCTCGAGCAATTCCCTATATTTTCAACATTAATGCCCCCTTCTCCAAACAAATCAAAATGATTACGATTTACACTTTAAAAAAGTTTAAAGGTCACTCTTGTCTTGACTGTCTCTCATTATAAAACGTAATGATTACTGTTTACAAGGTTTTTTTATAAGCTTTCTAGGTTATGCTGCTTATCGGAAGATATGTTCCTTTTATAATTGGCATTTGGTTAAGAAAAAACTCCTGAAAAAAGATTTCAGGAGTTCTTCGGCTTTTATTTCAAGTTGTTGTAATGATTGACAACCTCTTTGGTTATTTCACTGCTTTCGTCCAATCCACTTACTTCCTTAAGAACGGCAGCTATACCCTTTTCTTTGATCATTGCTTGCAGCTTAACCGCTTCTTCATCTTCGTTAAAATCAAACAGCAAGGCGGCTGCTATGGCCTTCGCCAAATTCGTATAGGAAAGTTCGGCTTTCTTCGCTTCTACGGCGGGACGTACGAGACGGTCGTTCGGTCCAAGCTTACGCAGCGGTGAACGGCCCACTCTATTCACTGAGTCATTTAAGTACGAATTTTTAAATCGATTAATGATTTTTTCTATATAGTGCTGATGTTCATCGGCATCCAACCCATATTGCTTTATTAAATAAGCGCCCGTTTCCCCTAATGTTTTCTTGACTTGCTCTACAACGCCTTCGTCTTCCAATGATTGGTCAATCGTCGATTTGTTATCTTTGAGATAACCGAGGTAAGCAATGACGGCATGTCCTGTATTAACGGTAAACAGTTTTCTCTCAATGAATGGAGCGAGTTCTTTTACAATGGTCATCCCCTCAACGGCAGGAATGTTTTCATTCGTTTCAACGACCCATTCATAATAAGGTTCGACCAAAACATCTAGTGATCCTTCGTTATTTTGCAAGGGAACGATTCGATCGACAGCTGAATTAAAGAAGAAAACTTTATCAGTTAAGCTTGCCTTCGTATCTTGATCCAGTTTTTCTAGAATGTATCCTTCTAAAAGGTCCGTTGCCGATATTTGGTTTTCGCAAGCGATCACATATAGCTTTTCATCGGTTTCCTTCACTCTTGAAGCCAATCCTTTTGCAATTAAGGGAGCGATATGAGGCAAAATATTCGGTCCGATTGCCGTGGTAAGGTAGGTTGCTTCGGAAATGGCCTTTATGATTTCCTCTTCCTGCTTTAAGCTATTTAAGCCTGAAACATTTTCTACAGTGACCGATTCTTGTTGTTCAGTTGCCAATTTGACTTGATATCGCTTTTTATCATTTAACTGATCGATGATTTGATCAGCAATATCTACAAATGTTACATGATATCCAGACTGTGAAAAGAGTGCTCCTATAAATCCTCTTCCAATGTTTCCTGCACCAAAATGTACTGCTTGTTTCATTACAATCATCCCTTTATCAAGTTAGTATATAAATAGTCCAAAAATACAGCTTCCAATCTTCTGCTGATCATTTTTTCGTCCGAAGATGAAAAAATCATGATCGATTCATTACTTTCAATCAAGCTTGAACTTATTAAGCTGACGATTTCCTGCTGCTTCACACTCAATTCTTCAGGGGCAAGCATCAGCAGCAAGTTCTTCATATGGACGTCTTGCCCGTCCATACCTTTTACGAGACAATCTTCCTCCAAGTGGGTTACCTGGAATATCAATTCTTTCACGTTGTTATGCCTGGTATGAAATAGACCCATTCCAGTGCCTGGAATGCCTAAACCACCTTTTTTCTCCCGTTCATTCAGGGATCTAATTACATCATCCGCACCCATTAGCAGTTCTTCCTTCTCAGCCATCCTGACCATTTCTTTAATGATTTCTGGATGTCCTTTCAGATGCGGCAGCCGATAAAACCGGAAATTATCCATGATCGACTCGATGCTCCGCTGGACATCTTTCAATTCCTGCAGAACTTCCTTTAATTCGCCATCCTCTTTTTTCGGGTGGAAATCCTTGTTGGCTGAATGACTGCTATAACGCTTATTCTTCGTGAAGTTTTCGATATTCTTCCTTAAATAATTCCTGATGTTCAATATATTCTCTTCACTCAAAAGAGGGGATACAAGGATATAATCCATATCGATATACGGAAGCCGGACGGTAGAAATGATTACGTCATAGTTTTTCAGACTGCCCTGCTGCTGGATGTCTTTGATCGTCTTGATTTCTACAGTCTCGATTTCGATGATTTCTTTTTTGATCCGGCTTGCAAGCATCTTTGACGTACCTATACCTGTCGGGCAAACGATGAGTGCCCTTATTGATATTTCTTCCTCCCGCAGCACCAATGCAGATCCGAAATGAAGGACGATGAAGGCTATTTCATCCTCAGGAAAATCCTTAATTTCTTTGAATCCCTTTTCCAGACTGGTCTTTACTGCCAAAAAGAGAACCGGATACTTTCGTTTGATATCTTCGGTTAAGGGGTTGTACAATCCCATGTCCTGTTTGATCCGGAAAAGCGATGGTTCCATATGGGCCAGGAGCCCTTGATACAACGGGAAATCCTTGGTCAAGTCGATTTGCAGTTGTGCCGAAACATCTTTTATCAGGTTTCTTATCAGCTGGCCCAGCAACACACTGTCATATGGAACAGCATCAGCCGCATGAAGCTTGGAGCCTTTAAGTATGGCTGCCAGGTAGCTTATATCATCAATGGTAAAAGAGACTTCCAGCATGGTGCTGAGTTCCTTGCCTATTTTATTCATGAGATTATTCTCATCCGAAAGTTCGCTTATTTTCTTGAAGTCCTTCTCCAAAAAAAATTGGCTTTCATTCCTTTGCAGGGTTACATAAATATGTACAATTAACCCTATATACCCGCTATCCGCCAGGCGAGAATGGACACTATTAAAGGTAGAATTCAGCACCCCATCGATAGCCAGAAGATAGTCGGGATCGAAATAGTCGAGGATTTTTGCTTCTGGGAACTTTCCCTCTTGCAACAAAAATAAACTTTCAATCAGCTCTTCATTAAAAAAGTGCAAGAAATAGGCTGCCTGGGCTTTCCGTTTATTTTCTTCAGTGCCGGCAAGCTCAATTCCGACTCCCCTTTTCCTGGTAATCACGATATTAAAATTCTTTAACCATTCAGTCAGTTCGTCCAAATAGGTTGTAAGAGTCGTAATGCTTATACCGAGATGCCCCGCAAGAACTTGCGTTTTATATGATTCTTCCTGCAGTAATGCTAAAAGGAGATGCAACTTTCGTTCTTGTGGTGTTTGATCGACCGGATGATTCCCCATCAGATGCTGTACAAGCCGAAAGATTTGTTCATTCTTCCCATCGATGGATAGCCCTTCATGTGTATTGCGTGTTAAATGCAACTCAAATGATTGCAGGATTTTTTCGATGGACTTCAGATCACGCTGAACCGTCCGGACACTTACATTCAGATGTGTCGCAATGGATATGGCCGTATGTTTTCCTGAAGTTTTAATGATCAATTCTATGATTGATTTTTCCCTTGAAGTAATATACATGCTACCAACTCATTTCAGGTGGAGTAACACGAGAAAATACTGAATAGAAAAGCGTAAAACGCTTTTCTATTCTAGGTGAAGAGTATTTATTTATTTTCTACATTGATAATATTCATCAATTCCCTGGCTGATGTGGCTTTAACCATCTTTTCAATATTCTCCATCTCAGAGCAGGTAACTGCAATGCCAGAAAGTATTTCAAGATGCGTCCCATCCTTGCCGGCAATACCGAATATCAATCGTGCCTTTTGGCCGTCGAAGTCCACACCATCCGGAATCTGCAGAACGGTGAATCCAGATTTAAGGACATCTTTCTTCGCTTCCTCGGTTCCGTGTGGAATGGCTACATCATTGCCCATATAGGTTGAAGTCAGTTCATCACGTGCAATCATTGCTTCAATGTAACTTTCCTTAACGTAACCTGCATTGAACAAAGCCCTTCCCGCAAAGCGGATCGCTTCTTCCTTATTGGCGAAATGTTGATTAAGGAAGACATACTCTTCGCGAAGCAATTCATTATCTTCCTGTTCATCTTCTACGATGCCAGGTTCAATGGAATGTTCACGAACACCTGGAACTTTCTCTTCAGCATCTTCGACAATCTCATGAAACTCATCTGTACCGTCATCCTGAAGCCGTGCAAGCAATGAATCATACTCAGGGCTTGATAAGAAGTTATCGACGGAAATATGATAAGCATTCGGCACTTTATTCTGTGCCCTTGGAGTTAACTCTTCCTGTGTAATGACGATTTGTGCATCAGCAGGAAGGTTGCTGATCGCTGTATTGGTAACTGCGATATTCAAGCCAGCTTCCTTCACTTTCTTACGAAGCAGGGAAGCTCCCATTGCACTTGATCCCATCCCAGCATCACAAGCAAATATGATTTTGCTGACGTTTGTTGGCAAATTCCCTGGTTCTGAAGCAAATACATCCGCAACAGAGCTTTTCTTTCCTTTCATTTCTTGCATTTTTTTCGCGGCATCTTCAATATTCTCATCCGACTTCTTTCCTGTTTTCAAGATGAATGCACCGACGATGAATGAAACAAGGGCCGCTACGATCACGCCTGCAAAGTTCGCAATATATGCGCCCGCATTATGCGGAGTTACCGCTGTAATAGCTAGAATGCTTCCTGGTGAAGCCGGAGCGAATAATCCGCCGCCTAAAAGGACCAAAGTGAAAACTCCGCTCATTCCTCCAAGAATGACCGCTAAAAATAACATCGGCTTCATTAGAATGTAAGGGAAATAGATCTCATGGATACCGCCAAAGAAATGAATGATGGCAGCTCCAGGCGCCGATTTCTTTGCAGTGCCCTTTCCAAAAAAGCAATAGGCAAGCAGAACGCCTATACCAGGTCCTGGATTCGATTCAAGTAGAAACAGGATGGAAGCGCCGGTTTGTTTAACTTGCTCAACACCGATTGGTGATAGTACACCATGATTAATGGCATTGTTCAAGAACAATACCTTAGCTGGCTCGATCAGGATACTCGTAAGTGGCAGTAAACCTGTCCCTACAAGCCAATCAACTCCCGCTACAAGCCATCCGGTAAATACGTTAACAGCTGGCCCGATCGCCAAGAAGGATAGAATGGACAGCAAGCCGCCAAGTATCCCAGCCGAGAAATTATTAACAAGCATTTCAAAGCCGGCTTTTATTTTCCCTTCAATCAGTTGATCGAATTTCTTGATGACGTAACCGCCAAACGGTCCCATTATCATCGCACCAAGGAACATCGGGATGTCAGATCCAACGATGACACCCATTGTCGCAATGGCACCCACTACGCCACCTCGGTGGTCATGGACTAACTTACCACCTGTATACCCAATTAAAAGCGGCAGTAAAAATGTAACCATTGGTGTAACCATTTTGGCAAGGCTTTCATTTGGCAAGAAACCAGATGGAATGAATAGGGCAGTGATTAACCCCCAAGCTATGAAAGCTGAAATATTTGGCATGACCATTGAACTTAGAAAGTTACCGAACTTTTGAACTGCAACTTTTATATTAAAGTGAGCCATTTGCACTCTTCCCTTCATATTAATATAGTTTCCATTAATGTTAATGTACGTGCCAGCCGCATTCAACAAAAGAAAAAGCTAACTTTGTCGCAAAAGAGAAGACAAACATAATGTTTCTCGTTTTTCCATTTTTATTCAGTCCATGATGGATGACAAAATCGAGTAGGAGGAGGCGCCTAGCCTCCGACCTCTCACACCACCGTACATACTGTTCGGTATACGGCGGTTCAGTTTACGTCTGACGTAGTTTTGTATATCGTTCATATAGATTGACTAACCCTTGGTGGTGCCAATAAACATTATTAAGGGTTTTGTCTAGAACAGGACTATGCGCTATGCGCCAAAAACCCTTTCTGCTATTTCCCCATTCATATGCTTTTCCAAATGGGACGCCTAATCCTTTGAGTTTCCTCACTCTCGTTCTTGGCAATTTCCATTGTTTCCATAGGCACATCCTGAGTCTTCTTCGAATCCATGAATCTAAATTCTTCAATACGTTCGGAGTATCAATGAGGGCGAAATCCATAGCTATTCTCCGAAAAGGTTGAGTCATATATCTTGGTCAATATTTGGGCAATGGCTTGTTGAATGAAACGGTCTAGAACGGTTGGAATACCCAATAGCCGAACTCCGCCGTTTCGTTTCGGGACTCACACCCTTTAGATTGCACCCATGCCGGGCGCACGAAAAGAGTCCCGTTCGTAACGTTACGAACGGGACTCTTAAATGTACTATATTATAGTGGGATGATTCCCAATAGGACGGATACCACTATCATGACAAGCGTCGATCCACATGCCCATTTCAGGAAAGTGCGCTGCAATGCACCGAAATCTTCCCCTACCATTCCAACCAATAGATAGGTAGATGGAACAAGCGGGCTTAATAGATGGACGGGCAACCCTAATAGTGAAGCTCTACCGATCAAGGCAGGATCAATTCCATAAGCGGCTCCCGCTTTAGCAAGTAATGGGAGCACACCATAATAAAATGCGTCATTAGACATGAAGAACGTGAAAGGTGCTGAGATGATGGCTGTGATGACAGCAAAATGTGCACCCATTTGATCTGGAATGTGCTGAATCAAAGAGTTTGCCATGGCATCCACCATTTCCGTACCGGCAAGGATTCCAGTGAAGACACCTGCAGCAAAAATCATCGAAATGACAGATAAAGCATTGTCTGCATAGTTTGCCACACGCTCTTTTTGATCACTGAGTTTCGGATAATTAACCGTAATGGCAATGGCAAAACCTATCATGAACAGGACTGCTGAAGGCATTAGTTCCATAATCAGCGCAACCAGCAGTGTAAGAGTCAATGCGTAATTGAATATTATCAATTTAGGACGCTTAAGATAAGCATCTTCCGTTGCAGCCGCGTGCTGTGCCACAGCACGATAATCGACTTCTATGATCCCAATTCTCTTTCTTTCTTTTTTACCCAGGCAATATGCCATGAACAAGACGAATAGGACTCCGCCAATCATCGCAGGAATGACAGGCGTGAAAACATCGGACATTTCAAGTTTTAAAGCGGTCATCACCCGTGCTGTCGGGCCTCCCCAAGGAAGTAGATTCATGACTCCAGATGACGAAACAGCAATACCGGCCAATACTAGCGGTCTCATTCCAATCCGTTTATATAGCGGAAGCATGGCTGAAATCGTTATCATATATGTAGTCGTACCATCTCCATCCAAGGAAATCAGCAAAGCCAGTACTGCCGTGCCGATGGCAATTTTGACTGGATCTCCTTTTACAACCTTAAGGATTGTATTGATGATCGGGTCAAAAACGCCAGCATCGATCAAAATGCCAAAGAAAAGGATCGCAAATAAAATCATGATGCCCGTTGGCGCCACATCTTTGATTCCTTCCAAAGCCATTTCGCCCATTTTACCGCCAAACCCACCAATAAGTGCAAAGGCACTTGGTACTGCAATCAAAGCTATCATGGCTGAAAGTCGCCCTGTCATAATTAAAATCATAAACACTACTATCATCAAGTATCCTAATAAAGCGAGCATATGATCACTCCTTAATTTCTAATTATCTAAATTGTATATGAAATCGCTTTATCTGTAAGCGTTTTCAATTTATTGTGTTTTAAAACTATTTTGTTAATTGTGTTCATTGTGTTCACGGAGGCACTTTCACTCTGATCATTACAGGGGTGAAATGCTGTTTCCAAAACGGAACTACACACTGATTATAGCCATTGATGCCGGCCAGTTGAATAAATGCTTCAAAAGGAACATAACGGCAAAACTCCGATTACATATTCCCACCGTTATTCTCCATGAAAAAAACACCTCCAGTTAGGAAGGTGTTTTACTTAAACGGACTCTTTATGGAATTTTATAATATCTTCGCTCCGGTCTGCCCACTACCCCGTATACGACTTCCGCTTTACATTTCTTTACGGATATCAAGTATTCCAAATAGCGTCTCGCGGTTGTCCTGGAGGCACCGATTTGTACACTCACTTGCTCTGCAGACAAACCTATATCGCTTGCTTTTAGAACCTCAATCACTTTCGTTAAAGTGATTTCATCGACCCCTTTCGGTAGGATGGGACCATTGTTCTTCGTTTCCGAAGCCGAAGATCCCTTTTTTAAAATAAGATCAACAAAATCCTGATCTATTTCTTGTTTCGATTGCATCAGATGGGCTTTCTTAAGGTACTCTTCGATAACTTGGTTGAAGCGTTTCATTTCCACTGGTTTAATTAAATAATTCTCTACACCGTAGTGAAGCGACTTTTCAAGTTGTTCTTTTTCTGTGGCTGCCGTAATCATGATGATATCCACGTTCGGGAACTTTTGACGGATGTCCGGAAGGAGGTCTGTCCCAAGCTGATCTGGCATATATACATCAAGCAATAGCAAATCAGGGCTTTTTTGCTCCAAGATCCGAAGCGTCTTTTTGGCATTGACTGCTTTTCCGACCACTTCTATTTCATCAAAGTTTTTCAGGAATTTTTCATGGATATCCGCTACACGAAAATCATCCTCTGCGATAACCGCTCTTATCTTCAGCATTATTTTCCTCCTCTCTGTTCTTTAGGGAGATACACGGTGAATATCGTGCTTCCAGTCTCGCTTTGAACTTCGATGATGCCACCCAGCTCTTTTACGACCTGATCGGCATTTGAAAGTCCATATCCACTTGGACTTCCATTGTTCTTCGATGTGAAACCCCGATCAAAAACATAGGCGATATCATCCTCATGTATTCCTTTTCCGTTGTCACTCACTTCAAATACCATATCATTTCCGATATCCGTTGCGAAAAATTTCACGAGCGGCTCATCCGTGCCTGAAACCGCTTCAAGCGCATTATCGATAATATTGCCAAGAATCAATGTAAGTTGTGACAATTTTATATGATCGGGGAGTTTCTCTAAGTAACTTTGTGCGTCGATTTCAAAGATGATTTTCTTTTCCGATGCTTTACCTATCTTACCAAGTAACAGGGCTTGTACCTTTGTATCCTTTATCTGTTCGAATACGACACGGTTCAGGGAATGCAATTCAGATGTTTCACTTTGGATCATATCTATTGCTTCATCATATTCCTCTAACTGTATTAAACCTGATAATACATATAGCTTATTGGTAAATTCATGGGTTTGTGCCCTCAAATCCTCTGAATGCATCTTCACCTCGGATAGTGTGTTGACCATTTCTTCAATTTCCGTTCGATCGCGGAACGAAGCGACAACACCGCTTACCCCTTCATTGTCGAAGATTGGTGTGCAATTAACGATAATGGACTTTTCTTTCCATGAAATTTCTTTATCCATTTGTGGTTCACCAGACCTTAAAACTTCGAATAAATATTTCGAAGGAAATAGACCATCCACATTCAAATGGCGAACGGACTCTTTAATATCCAGCAATTTTTTCGCTGGTTGATTCATCGATGTAATCAACCCATTTTGGTCAATGGCCAAAATTCCTTCTTTTACCGAATGCAATACTGCATTTTTTTCTTTATATAAATTAGCAATTTCAAATGGCTCAAGTCCTAAAGTATCTTTACGTATGCTCCTTGCCAGCATATAACTGCCAATGATCGATATCATGATGGCGGATAAAGATACAATCATCTCTTTCGACAGATCCTTGAAAATTTGGGCACGGACGTCGTCCACTAAAAAACCGACCGAGACGATTCCAATGATTTTTCCATCCTTATTGAAAATCGGTGACTTCCCCCGAATGGAAAGACCTAGTGATCCTGCAGCTTCGGAAACATAATATTCGCCGCCAGAAAGCGCCCTTCTATTATCTCCGCCTTCCATCCGCTTCCCTATTTCTGAAGCTTGCGGATGGGAATAACGAATGCCCTCTTTATTCCCTACTACAATGAACTCAGCCCCTGTTTCCCTGCGGATCTTTTCGACAATAGGCTGAATAGTGTCAGCAGGATCTTCCGTTTCAAAAGCCTCGATAACTGTAGGCATGAAGCTAATCGTTTTTGAGAGCCCCAAAGCTAGATGGCCTTTATCCTTCGCTATTTGTCTTCCTTCCATATAGGAAAAAGAGGTCGTCAATAAGAGGATCAAAAAAAGGCTCAACGATAAGACTAACCCGAGAATCTTGGTTTCCAGCGATATTTTCCTCATATTCAACAGTCCTCTATATTCATTTTCATACACTTAATTTTATAGGAGTATAATGATTTTACCATTTCTATTAAATATTGAACATTGTGATTATACGGATACCCATTAATCACATAACTTCCTGTTGCAGTCTTTTAAAATTCTGTTTTTACCTTTCTCCTAAAATCATTTTTTCCATCCTTACATTTTTCATTCGAGCTGCAGTCTCATTTTCATAGTCTGTATGTCCTAGTAATGTGTATGAAAAAACGAAAACAAATTTCATAGTTATTAATAGATATTTTATTAGTTAAGGGTTTTGAACTCAAAAGAAGTTTAGAGAGGTAGTTAATATTTACTATTTTTAAAAGTTTTTAATTTCAGTTAATATGCATCATTTTTTTGCATTATTTTATAAACACACAGGTAAATAGTATTGTTTATGGTAACATTTATAATAGAAATGGAGGTGAACATTATGAAGTTAAAAAAATCATTAATAATAACAGTTTTAGGTTTATCAATTATAGGTTCTTCTACGGGGGCAAGTGCTGCAGATGATGATGTGCTGGTAGATTCAGAAGTAACACATTCTAACAAACAAGCAGATAATACTAATTTGATCAGCGGAAGAGCAGCCAAGCCTTCCAACACTTCAAGAATAGATGTATATAAACCACTTTTAGGGAAAACCTATGCAGTTGCTAAATCAAGTTCTACAGTAAAAGAGGATTATATCTATGCAAAAGCAAGAACATTTAACGGTGATGGAGCATTAATCAAATCAAATTCAACAAGCGCTAAAAAAACAACCTATACTAGTGTTAGAGCTGACAACGGAACAGTATACTCTGGTAATGATTGGGCCATTGGGAATCACACGTATAAGCTTAAAGGATATAAAGATATTAATCATGAAACAAAGGCATATTGGTAATAAAAAGGTAAAAAAGAGATATGCCCATAGCATATCTCTTTTAACTAGGAGAAGAATGGATTATGAAAAAATATTACAAAATGGTAGCAATATCTTTATTATCATTAATTGGAACTTACTTCTTATTTAATAGTAATTTTTATTTATCCTCAAATAAAAAATCTAACACTTCAATCACTACCGATAGTGAAAATCGTGAAGTAGGAAATACAATTGCATATGGTATAAAGAATTTGGAAGGTGAACATATAGATAATGGAAGTGCACTTAATAGTAAAAACAAGGAAGTGTCGGTGGTTGTCTCAATAGACCACAATATGGATGAAGACAGAAAATATGCATTACTTGTTTTAGATAATTATAAACAAAAAAAGTTTATAGTAGAAAACAAGAAGCAGGTAGTAAATAAACATTTCTTTAAAATGAAATCCAACAGTTCCATAAACATAAAAGTTTTCGCCTCCATTGATTCCGATTCTAGAGAATTAACTTTTTTACTCGTGAAAAAGCCAGAGTATAAATTGAAAGAAAACGATCTATATAGAGC
>NZ_JBHXAS010000005.1:0-84772 GCF_042727425.1 Peribacillus sp. NPDC060253 | reverse complement strand
ATATGTAATAGTATACTAAATATAAAAAAAGGGAAGTGGCAAATGAGAAATATTTGGAAAGTATCATACAATTACCATTTATAACTAGAAGACCTTTAAGAGTCTGATATAGAATTCTCATAAATATTTTATGCAAATAAATTACCAAAGAAATTTACATAGACCTTAAAGATACAGAATGGTGGAATGTGGTATACAACTCTTTAGCAGTTAGTTTGAATACTTAACTCTTTCGTAACAGGATGAATACACACAAAAAATCTACTCGTTGTGTAATCTAAATGTTATCAGTAAATGATATTCCATTTCATAATAAATGTTGTTTTCAAACTTTTTAATCTGAAATTCATCAAGGACAGGTTTTTTATTTCTGATCACCCACTTTAAGAATCTATTAATGGATATTTTTGCATTTTATGCCTTTTCGAGCGCTCGGTATAATCACCATAAGACAACCATTCGAGGGGGGCTATGGTATGGTTAAGAGTAGTTAATGGTCTGATTTCTGTCTTTTTTTTGATAATAGTACTCATACAAACATCTCTGTTCAAGAAAGAATTTAAAGAAGAAATTAATAATGATAGAAGTGTTTCAGAGAACTTTATAAAACGATGGGACCAGAGATCGAAAAAGGGAATTATTTTGGGTATTATTGCAATGGTTTTCGGTTTAATAGCCACCTTTTCATCATATTAAAAATGTTATTTAAAAGCATTATTTACATATTGTAAAGAAGAATTGGAAAAACAAAAATAGAGTGTTTTCCGCAAATCTTTTTAATATACAATGGAAGTTTTTAAACTTTTCCAGAAATCCTATTATTGATAGCCGTATTTTATTTTGTATCATTTATGGTGAAGAATACCAAAGACTGAAAGAAAATAATAACGTACCGTTCGGAATACTGCGGTTCAGTTTAAGTCTGACGCAGTTTTGTCTATCGTTCATATAGATTTACTAACCCTTGATGGGCTATTTCCCCATTCATATGCTTTTCCAACTTCTTGGCAGCTTCCATTGTTTCCATTGGCACATCCTGAGTCTTCTTTGAATCCATGAATCCAAGCTGATACTACGTCAAGAAAATAGACACAGGTTTTCTACCGCGCTTTTGCTTGGTGGCCTTCATGGTTCGGGACTCACACCCTATAGATTACACCCATGCCAGGCGCACGACATAACAAAGCCCGGCTGACTCAGCCGGGCTTTGTTAACTCATTTCACTAATGTGTATTTTTTCTTTCCGCGACGAACGAGGATGAACTCTCCCTCAATCTTAGCAGCTTCCGTCACTACAAATTGCAGATCAGTCACTTTCTCTCCATTAATGGAGATGGCTCCGTTTTGGATATCTTCACGGGCTTGGCGCTTCGATGGGGAGATTTTCGCTTCAACGATCAACTCGACCAAACCGATATCTTCCTTGCTTTCACGTTCGAAGCTAGGGACATCTTTAAAGCCCAACTTGATTTCCGCTGCACTTAAATTCTTCACCTCACCGCTGAATAGCGCGGCAGAGATTTTGATTGCCTGGTCAAGAGCTTCCTGACCATGAATCAAACGGGTCATCTCTTCTCCCAACGCTTTTTGCGCTTTGCGCAAATGTGGTTCAGACTGTACGGATTGCTCTAACTCTTCAATCGCTTCACGTGATAGGAATGTGAAGAATTTCAAGTATTTCACAACATCAGCATCGGCTGTATTAATCCAGAATTGGTAAAATTCATACGGGGTCGTCTTTTCCGGGTCAAGCCAGATCGCTCCGCCTTCCGTTTTACCGAATTTCGTTCCATCCGCTTTCGTTACGAGCGGGATCGTCATACCGAATGCTTTTGCATCCTCATCATTGGATTTCCGAATCATTTCAAGGCCTGTCGTAATATTGCCCCATTGATCACTTCCGCCAATTTGCAATTTACAGTTGTAATTGCTGTATAAATGCTCGAAATCAATCCCTTGTAGAATCGTATACGTGAATTCAGTGAAGGAAATCCCCGTTTCCAAGCGAGAAGAAACTGTATCTTTTGCCAAAATGTAGTTAATGCCGATATATTTTCCATAATCACGCAGAAACGTGACGAGATCAATTTTACCCAACCAGTCATAGTTATTAACCATGACTGCACCATTTTCGCCGTCGAATTCAAAAATGTGTGATAGCTGTCTTTTAATGCAGTCGGCATTATAAAGCACTTTTTCCAGCGTTTGCAGCTGGCGCTCCTCTTTTTTACCGCTTGGATCACCGATAAGCCCAGTCGCACCGCCTACTAACACAAGGGGACGGTGGCCGTGCTGCTGAAAACGGCGCAATGTCAAGAATGGCAGTAAATGTCCGATGTGCATGCTATCCGCAGTTGGATCTACACCACAGTATAAAGATATTTTCTCTTTTTCTAAAAGGTCTTTAAAGCCCTCTTCGTCCGTTTGTTGATAAATAATCCCTCTCCACTCGAGTTCCTTAAGCAAATCCATTTAATATTCCTCCTTCATCTCAGAAAAAAAAACCGCAAAAAGCACACAAAAACGCCCCTTCATAAATATGAAGGGACGAATAAATTCGCGGTACCACCCAACTTGAGGACATACTACGCCCTCCGCTCAAGACGAATAACGGTCGTCAACCGTTCACTGCTACTAATCATTTCACAGCAAATGCTCCAGGAAGTAATTCATCATACTATTTGTACCGATTTCCACTAACCACCGGCTCTCTAAAACAGGGATAGTCTGACTACTGGGTCCTATCATCGCGATCAATTCATCATTTTATTGTTGTTAATAAACTTTTATCATACATAAGATTGCTTGTCAACATCCCCCTTACAGATTATAGAAAAATAAGAAAGATGCCCTTTCCCCTACATGTTATATGCTATAATATATGTGATTTCAGGGGGTATGATACGATGAATAATAATCAACAAGATAGATTTCAAACAGTTTGGAAGC
The DNA here is from genome assembly GCF_042727425.1 of Peribacillus sp. NPDC060253. NCBI lineage: Bacteria > Bacillati > Bacillota > Bacilli > Caryophanales > Bacillaceae > Peribacillus > Peribacillus sp. NPDC060253. The sequence continues at coordinate 81,823 of NZ_JBHXAS010000005.1, read as the reverse complement.
AGCTGACGCGTTTTTTCAAAAAAGAAAAGACACAAAAAAACGCGCGGGTTACATACCAAGTCATTTGGAATTTAACGCTGATCCTCATTATTGTTGGGATTCTAGGATTCTCATTCGCCGGCGGCGTCGGAGCCGGCTATTTCGCTGCCCTCGTCAAAGATGAGCCGGTACGCTCAAAAGAAGATTTAAAAAAAGACATCTACAATTATGAAGAGACCTCTGAGGTATACTTTTCTGATGACGTATACTTAGGCAAGCTCAAGAGTGACCTTGAACGTGAAGAAGTGTCCATCGATAAAGTTTCGGAGTATCTTAAAAATGCAGTCATTGCGACAGAAGATGAGTATTTTTACGAACATGACGGGGTTGTCCCGAAGGCCATCCTGCGTGCCATTTACCAGGAATTTTCAAATGCATCCGTCCAATCCGGAGGAAGCACTTTAACACAGCAGCTCATCAAAAACCAGGTCCTCACGAACGAAGTCTCATTTGACCGGAAAGCAAAAGAAATCCTGCTTGCACTCCGGGTGGAAAAGTTCTTTGAAAAGGAAGAGATTTTGGAAACCTACCTAAACGTCTCCACGTTGGGACGAAATTCTTCCGGTCGGAACATCGCTGGTGTCGAGTCGGCTGCTGAAGGTATTTTTGGTGTGGAGGCCAAAGATCTGACTCTGCCCCAATCCGCTTTTATTGCTGGATTGCCGCAAAGCCCTTTCGGTTATACACCATATACCCAGCAAGGAAAACTGAAAGAAAATCAAGAACCCGGCATCAACCGGATGAAAACCGTATTAAAACGAATGTATAGTAACGGATACATAACAAAAGAAGAATATGATAAAGCAAGCGCATACGACATAACAAAAGACTTTATCGGAAAAACGGAGATGCCATCAGAGAAGTATCCATGGCTCACGTATGAAATTGAAAAACGCTCCATTGAAATTCTATCCGTCAGTCTAGCAAAAGAAGATGGATACGAAGAGAAAGATTTAGAGAATGATGATTTAAAAGATCAATATGTAGCACTTGCTGATCGTAAGCTTCGTCAAAACGGCTATAAGATTTATACGACAGTCAATAAAAAGATCTATGACAAAATGCAGGAAGTAACGAAAAACTATCCAAATTTCGGATACGATAAAACGGCACAAGTCGTCGATCCGGATACGAAAGAAATGAAAACGGTGAGCGAGCCCGTGGAGGCGGGAGCCATTCTTATCGAAAATAAAACTGGGAAAATCATCAGTTTCGTAGGCGGCCGCGATTTCAAGCGGGAGCAGACGAACCATGCTACCGCATCACTGCGATCAAACGGATCAACGATGAAGCCGCTGGTGATATATGGTCCAGGCATCGAGCTAGGCAAGATCTCGCCTGGCAGCGTATCGGCCAACGTGCCAATTTCCATTCCAACAGGCGGTAAACCGTGGAGTCCAGGAAACTATGGCGGCGGCAGCTATACGGGAGTATCGACTGCCCGCGAGGCCCTGAAGAATTCCTACAATATCCCGGCAGCGCTCTTTTACAAGAAAATAATCAACTTGAGCCCCGCTTCGTATTTGGAGAAAATGGGCTTCTCCACCGTGACGAAAGCGGATTACTCCAACCTTGCCATGTCATTAGGTGCGATGCAAAAAGGTGTAACCGTTGAAGAAAACGTCAATGCGTTTGGCACATTTGCCAATTCAGGAGAATTCATCGATGCTTATATGATCGATAAAATCGTTTCGAAAGATGGCAAAGTCATCTATCAGCATAAAGTGAAACCAGTGGATGTTTTCTCTCCACAAGCCGCTTACCTGACCCTTGATATGATGCGTGATGTCGTAAACAGCGGTACGGCGGCCTCAGTCAGGAACCGCCTTGCTTTCTCAAGCGATTGGGCCGGTAAAACCGGTACTTCACAAAACTATTGGGACGCTTGGTTCGTTGCCACCAACCCTAATGTATCATTCGGGACATGGCTCGGTTATGACACACCGAAATCCTTGCAAGGGACTTATAATGGTCTAGAATATAATAAACGTAATATGTATTATTGGGCAGATCTGATCAATGCCGCATACAAAGTCGAACCGAAACTCGTCGACCCCGATAAGCGGTTTGAAATGCCGGGCGGGATTGTCAGCCGTTCCTTCTGTGGCGTTTCAGGACTGCTTCCGTCAAGTTCATGTCAAAAGGCAGGACTTGTCAAATCTGATTTATTCATCGCCAAATATGCTCCATCAAGGGCGGATAATAGTTTCATAGATGGACAATATGTATCAGTCGGCAGCAAACGATACGCGGCCCTTCCGCAAACACCTGGCGAATTCACAAGTGGCGGATTCATGCTGAATCCGGAGTCATTTGGAGACATCGGATTGCAATATGTGAATGATCCGGGTTCAGTGATTCCTGGAAGCGAAAAATCAGGTGGTGTTGTCGGGACGAAAGCGAAGCTGAATGATAATGGCAAAGCGCCTGATCCCCTCTCCATAACAATAAGTAACGAAAAGATTACATGGGGCTTGCATCATGAAGGAGATGTCGTCGGCTATCGCGTCTATAAAGACGGTAAAAAGGTAGCAAGCATCAATGCTGGAGAGAATCTTGTTTACAAAGTCAGCTCAGGCGGTTCCTATTACGTAACGGCTGTAGACATAGTCGGTAAGGAATCAGCCCCATCGCAACGTGTAGAAAGCGGTGCTAAGAAGACAAGTTCAAAAGAAGATTCCACAAAGAATAAAGATGATCGCGAAAAAGATCAAATAGCTGACAAAGATAAAAAACCAGACTCAAAAGAAGAGAATAGTACATCAGATAAAGAAAAAGAAGCAGATAAAGAAACAGATAAAAACAAAGAACAAGAGCAAAACAAAGATAAAGACAATACAGATAAAAAAGACCCAGAGACTGACAAAGATAAAGACACAGTCAATGATCAAGATAAAGACACAGTCAATGATCAAGATAAAGACACAGTCAATGATCAAGATAAAGACACGGATAAAGCTGAAGAAGAGAAAGAATGACATTTTTTAAGTAAACAGGCTGTCGGGATATGACCCGGCAGCCTGTTTTTTATAACTTCTCCCTACTCGATTGGTAAATGTGCCCAATACTCAAAAAAGCATCCACGCAAATGTGCATGGATGCTTTTTTACCTTCTCTAAAAACATAGCTCAGCTTCTCAATCCTCCATCGATGATAAATCACCAGTTGGCAGATCCAGTTCCCAAGCTTTCAAGACACGGCGCATGATTTTACCGCTTCTTGTTTTAGGAAGTTTATCCCTGAATTCAATTTCACGTGGCGCCGCATGTGCTGCGAGACCCTGCTTTACAAATTGTCGAATTTCTTCTATCAGCTCATCGTTAGCATCGTAACCGTCACGGAGGGCGATGAACGCTTTGATAATTTCCCCCCGGATTGGATCCGGCTTCCCGATGACCCCCGCTTCAGCTACGGCTGGATGCTCGACCAACTTGCTTTCCACTTCGAAAGGTCCGACTCTTTCCCCTGCCGTCATGATGACATCATCCACCCGGCCTTGGAACCAGAAATAACCATCTTCATCCATATATGCGGAATCTCCGGAAACATACCAATCACCTGGCATAAAGTAAGATTCATATTTCGCTTCATTCTTCCAGACGGTCTTCATCATGGAAGGCCATCCTTTCTTGATGGCTAGGTTCCCCATTCTATGCGGTGGCAGCTCGTTGCCTTGATCATCCACTATTGCCGCTTTCACGCCAGGAATCGGTTTACCCATCGAACCCGGTTTGATTTCCAGGCAAGGATAATTGCATATGACCTGAGCTCCAGTCTCCGTCATCCACCATGTATCATGGATACGGTGATTGAATACCTTCATTCCCCAGCGCACCACTTCCGGATTCAACGGTTCACCTACACTTAAGACATGGCGGAGGGAGCTTAAATCGAACCGTTTAACGATTTCGTCGCCTGCGCCCATCAGCATCCTGAAGGCAGTCGGGGCACTATACCATACCGTTACACCAAAGTCTTCCAAGGTCTTGTACCAGGATTCAGGCTTGAATCTCCCGCCTACAATGACATTCGAGGTCCCTGTCAGCCATGGTCCAAAGATCCCGTAGGACGTCCCTGTCACCCACCCAGGGTCCGCTGTGCACCAATACACGTCCTCATCCTGTAAATCAAGGACCCATTTTGCCGTTTGATAATGCTGGATCATCGCATTATGAACATGTAGCACTCCTTTTGGATTTCCTGTGGAACCCGAGGTATAGTGAAGAATCAGACCGTCATTCCGATCCACCCATTCAATTTCGAATTTTTTGTCCGCTTCTTTCAATTTCTTATTGAAGTTATGATACTTTCCTTCTTCTTTTATATCTTCCCCCACCAAGAAAATATGCTTTAAATGGGGTAATTCATCAACCGGTACGCGCGGCAAAAGTTCAGGTGTCGTCACTAACACACTTGCCTCACTATCTTCAAGACGATCCCTTATTGCACCTTCCATGAATGCTTCGAACAACGGCCCTACGACCGCTCCCGTTTTAATCGCACCCAACAATGCAAAATAAAGCTCCGGGGAGCGAGGCATGAAGATGAAAACACGATCACCTTTTTCCACATTGGCAATGTTCTTGAACACATTTGCCGCTTGATTCGTATAATCCTTCATTTCCTTGAATGTATACTTTTCATTTCTTTTATCGTCTTTGTAATAAAGGGCTACTTTGTTCTTTTTGTATGTTTCTACATGGCGGTCAATGGCTTCATACGCAAGATTCACTTTACCGGTTTCAGACCAGGAGAATTCCTTCTCCGTCTCGGACCAGTCAAACTTCTTGTATTTTTCATCATAATTCTTTAAATTGAAATTACCTTCCACTACTGGCAACGCTTTCACATTCATACGACAAACTCCCCCTTTATTCGGCTCTATATTTTCATTATAGTATAAGAGGAGAATTATCTCAATTTTTTAAATATTCAACACTTCCATTTTAGGGAAATTCCTTCTTGCTGAATCTTGAATAATACAAGTTTATTGTTATAGTTAAGGTGAATTCATATTGATGGGCGGGAAAGAAGAAGCCCTGTAACAAAAGATTCATATATGCCTTGAACTTTCTGAATTATGCCCCTTGTTTTTATGTATAATTTATGTAAGCTTTCAATGCTTCTTATACTCCGGAATGCGAGAGTGAAAGATTACTATTTTACAAGGGGGTGAAAGAATGGAATATAATAAGACCTTTTATACTAAGGAACTGCAGACATTAAGCGGAACTCTCATCATCGAGGGGCCGTTAAACGGCGAAAGAATGTCCGCTTATGAGTTTCACGAAGACTTGGTCGCCTTTCGCCCGCCTGCTTTGCAGCATAAAGCGTTAATTGAGATTGCAGACTTGCCTGAGGGCAGGATCTTCATCGCCCGTGAAAATGAAACAATCGTGGGTTATGTAACTTACTTATATCCCGATCCCTTGGAGCGCTGGTCGGAAATCGAGATGGAGGACCTGATTGAGCTTGGTGCAATCGAGGTCATCCCTAAATACCGGGGTGCCTCCGTCGGTAAGAACTTAATTCGCCTTTCCATGGAAGACGATTCCGTTGAAGACTTCATCATCATCACCACTGAATACTATTGGCATTGGGATTTGAAAGGAACAGGCCTGAATATTTGGGACTATCGTAAGGTCATGGAAAAAATGATGAGTGCCGGCGGCTTGGTCTACTTTGCAACAGATGATCCTGAAATCAGTTCCCACCCGGCCAACTGCCTGATGGCACGTATTGGCAAAAGAGTCCCGCAGGAATCCATCCAAAAATTCGACCAATTGCGTTTTATGAATCGGTTCATGTATTAAAGAGGCGAGGAAGAGGAGGAAGGAAAATGATTGTTGAAACAATAATGAATGAGGGTATCATCACCCTCACTCCAACGGATACAATCCATAGCGCTGTCTTGATCATTAAGGAGAAACGAATTCGCCATATACCCATTGTCGATGACAGCTTTCAACTTGTGGGATTAGTCAGCGACCGTGATATTCGGGATGCTGCCCCCTCTATATTCCGCACCGCAGAATACAAAAATGATTTACAAAAACCACTATCCAGCATCATGAAAACGGAAATAATCACAGGGCACCCGCTAGATTTCGTGGAAGAAATCGGGGCTGTTTTTTGTGATAACAATATCAGCTGCCTTCCAATTGTAAAGGGAAGGAAGTTAGTAGGCATCATAACCGGTTCTGATTTACTTCATTCATACGTTGAGTTGACTGGAGTCAATCAGCCCGGTTCCCAAATCGAAATCAGAATCCCGGATAAGGCAGGTAGCCTTCATGATATTGCCCATATTTTCAAAAGGCGCAATACGAATATCCTCAGTACTCTTGTTTATCCTGAAAAAGATGGTACCGATTATAAAATTCTTGTAATTCGTGTGCAGACGATGAATCCATTTATGGTGGTGGAGGATTTGAAGAAAGAGGGCTATACCGTGTTATGGCCTAGTCTACCGGGGATTTCCCATGAATGATACATCCCTTTTTGTCTATTCGGATGAACTTCTTACCTATAAATTCAACGATGATCATCCGTTCAATCAAAAACGACTTAAACTCACGCTTGATTTATTAAAAAAACACCATGCCATTAGTGATGATCAAATTATCAAGCCCAGAATGGCTACCGATGAAGAATTGGAACTGATCCACGATCCGCATTATGTAAACGCTGTCAGATTGGCGGGTGAGGGCAAACTCCCCACTGAAAAGGCTGTAAATTACGGGCTTGGAACGGAAGATACCCCAATATTCCCCAACATGCATGAAGCAAGCGCCTTGCTTGTCGGAGGCACCTTGACGGCCGTGGATCTCGTCATGACAGGTCAGTCCCTGCACGCACTAAATCTTGGAGGGGGCCTGCATCACGGTTTCCGCGGGAAAGCCTCAGGCTTTTGCATTTATAATGATAGTTCGGTAGCGATTAAGTATTTGCAAAAGAAATATGGCGCACGCGTCTTGTATGTTGATACAGATGCCCACCATGGTGACGGAGTCCAATGGTCATTTTATGACGATCCGGATGCATGTACACTATCCATTCATGAAACGGGCCGATACTTATTTCCCGGCACGGGCAATATTAACGAACGGGGTCAAGGAAAAGGCTATGGCTATTCATTCAATATCCCGGTCGATGCGTTCACGGAAGACGACTCTTGGCTCGAATGCTATAGGGCTGCCTTTAAAGCGGTCATAGAATTCTTCAAACCGGATGTCATTTTAACGCAAAATGGAGCAGATTCGCATTATTACGATCCACTTACCCATTTATCTGCCACCATGAAGATATACAGGGAGATACCAAAGTTGGCCCATGAAATGGCCCATAAGTATTGCGACGGGCGCTGGATTGCCGTGGGCGGCGGCGGTTATGATATATGGCGCGTCGTCCCGAGGGCCTGGTCTAGGGTCTGGCTTGAAATGACGAATAATGATATTTCAGGTCCCCTATCAAAAGAATGGATTAATACATGGCAGCCGGAGTCCCCTGTGCCCCTCCCGATAGAATGGGATGATATGGAAGATATATATGAACCCATTCCAAGGAAGCCTGAAATTAGCGAGAAGAATGCCCTAACGCTTGAAAAGGTCCTTTATCCCATCCGTTCTTCCAAGCAAACATCGTCAAGCAATGAACAAAGCTAATGAAAGGATCGTTGAAAAACGATCTTTTTTGTTTGTGGATATAACCTGTGGAACAAAAAAATGAGAGCGCCCTCGGGGCACTCTCTAAACCAGATTATTTCGTTGATTGACGTTCTTCAATCCGATGTGGCAGGATCACTATTTCATGACCTTCTTCCACTTCCTCTTTATTCATCAATTTTGTCAGGAGCCTCATCGCAACCGCACCAATATCATATAAAGGTTGGACGATTGTCGTGATTTGCGGACGTACCATCAAAGTCAATCTAGTATTGTCAAAGCTGATCACTTCAAAGTCATCCGGTACATTATGTCCTTTGTCCTGGGCGGCATGGACAATTCCAAGCGCCATTTCGTCGGCGCCGACAATGAATGCTGTTGGTTTCTCATCCGCTTCCAGGAACTTTTCAAAAGACTCAATTCCAGAATCATATGTATAATCGCCTTCAACAATATAACTTTCATTATATGAAAGCCCAGCCTCTTTCAACCCGCGTTTATAACCAGCCAATTTCTTTTCATTAATCAGCATGGACAGGTTTCCGCTTACAAGGGCGATATGCTTGTGTCCTTTTTGAGCGAAAAAAGTCACTGCGTCGAATGCCGCCGCCTCATAATCAATATTAACCGATGGAATTTGTCCGCTTTCATCCACCGAACCGGCAAGAACGATTGGAACGGGTGAATTCTTAAACTCTTTGACATGCTCGTCAGAAATGTTGCCTCCCATGAATACGATACCATCCACTTGTTTTCCAAGCATCGTATTCAACAAATGGAATTCCTTATCTATATTCTCATCAGAACTACTTAGAATGATATTGTATTTATACATGGTCGCTATATCTTCTATACCTCGTGCCAATTCGGCAAAAAAGATGCTGGAGATATCCGGTATAATGACCCCAACTGTAGTCGTTTTCTTGCTGGCAAGACCCCTTGCCACTGCATTGGGACGGTACCCTAACTTCTCAATCACATCCGAAACTTTCTTCCTTGTCGCTGGCTTTACATTTGGATTCCCGTTAACTACGCGGGAAACGGTGGCCATGGAAACATTCGCCTCACGCGCCACATCATAAATGGTTATATTATTCATTCATCCATTCCTCCATTTCTTTCATTTTTCCCATAAAAGACCCGAATTATTTCGGGAAATATTCTTTTATGCGTTTTCCTCTATAAGGAAGATTTCTCAGGAACGATCTGCCTAACAAAAAATGCAGTCTTACTCTCTTCTCAGCCAAATATTCAATACCCTTTTCAAGTATAAAATTCACATAGATAACTCTTTATGTATGACTCAATCTTCCGAACAGTTCTCATTCTTGTTATTTATCATACGATAGTCGAATCTTTCCTGCAATCCAATAGTGCCTATTTCGATACTTTTTCTGAAAAAACCATTAAAAAGAGCCCTTGCCAAGGTGGTAAGGGCCTTAAATAGATATTTTTAAGACTTTTCAGCTTATACAGTAACCCAGTTCAAACGTTTAATTTCTTCGTAGAATTCATCAAATTGTTTGAAGTCCATTTGCTGTGCAGAATCCGATAAAGCAACGGAAGGATCCGGATGCACTTCTGCCATAACTCCGTCAGCACCGATGGCAAGAGCCGCTTTAGCTGTTGGAAGCAATAGGTCGCGACGTCCAGTGGAATGCGTTACATCAACCATGACCGGTAAGTGAGTTTCTTGTTTTAAAATCGGTACAGCAGAGATATCAAGTGTATTTCTTGTTGCTTTTTCGTAAGTTCGGATACCGCGTTCACAAAGGATGATGTTACCATTACCCTGCGACATGATGTATTCCGCTGCATGAATGAACTCCTCAATCGTTGCAGCCAGACCGCGTTTTAAAAGAACTGGTTTATTTACGGCACCAGCCGCTTTTAACAAGTCGAAGTTTTGCATGTTGCGTGCACCGATTTGGATGACATCAATATGATCGATAGCCGCTTCAATATCGTTAGCACTCACGATTTCACTGATGACAGCCAAGCCGTATTCATCAGCAACACGTTTAAGTATTTGCAAGCCTTCCAAACCAAGTCCTTGGAAATCATATGGAGATGTACGTGGCTTGAATGCACCGCCGCGCATCAATTTCAAACCTTTAGCTTTAATGACTTCAGCTACCGCAGCTGTTTGTTCATAAGATTCAACGGCACATGGTCCGAAAACGAAGCTAGGAATCCCATTACCGACCAATTCACCCTTAATGTCGATGATGGTGTCTTCTGCCTTTTGTTTTCTAGAAACAAGAAGCGTTTTCTTCTGATCATCTTTTTGAAGCTCCAAGCCCAATTTGAAGATTTCCTTGAAAATATGTTTAATCGAACCAAGATCAAGTGGTCCTTGATGATTAGCTTCGATAAGATCCAGCATCGTTCTTTCACGGACCGGATCGTAACGGTTTACACCTTGTTTTTCTTTTACGCGGCCAATTTCCTGTACAAGTTCAGCACGTTGATTAATAAGATGTAATAACTGAAGGTTCACATCGTCCAGTTGATTACGAAGTCCATCAAGCTCTTTGTTGCTCATTACAAATCCATCCCTTCGTTTTTTAAAATAGAAATCGGTTTTGCGATCATCAAACTCAAAAATACCTTTGTAGTCTTCGATCATCCATCCCGATCATTTTATCAATGAAAAATTTAGAATATTTCATGTATAATTAAATCAATTATAAATGAAGTATCCGCAAATGTCACGATATTTTTCTTTAATAATTAAACGCTTTTAAGCATTAAAGTTATAAATACATAAAAGTAGGTGTTACCACGCAAGAAAAACTGCTTGCGTTAGATATTGGAACACGTTCCGTTGTAGGAATTATATTGGAAAATGCACAGGAAAGCTATCATATAATTGATACCTTATCTCAAGAGCATTCTGAGAAAGCGATGCGTGATGGACAAATTCACGATGTCCCAGCCGTATCCAAAGTCATTTCCCATATAAAAAGTCAACTTGAATCGGTACATGGCCCATTTAAGAAGGTATCCGTAGCAGCAGCTGAAAGGGCGTTAAAATCGAACGGGCGGGAGCGGCAATCAATATCGCCGGCAAGCCAATGTTGAATATTGAAGATATTCTCCACCTTGAATTCAGTGCCGTCCAGGAAGCTCAGACCATCGCCGCCAAACAAAACACTTCTCAATCCAACATTAAGGGATGTTGCGGAAAAGTTACATATTACAGCAGACCTTCTCCATTCCTATTTTTTTGAAGATAATCGATTCATCCTTTCAAGAAAGCTAGCCGAGTTCCGGCGAGATGACGTGCTTTTGGATGAGAACGAGATCATTCTTTCAGGAGATTCACTTAGCTTTGTCCAGCAAAAGCCAGAACCATTCATTTTTCAGGATATATTCCGCCATATTGAGATCGATTTCCCCAGACAGGGAAATAAACGCTTCATCCTCATCAAAAACGAACAAGAAACGACCTTTCAAGAACAAGTTTCCCCTGAAGATCGTTTAAAAATCCTTTGGCCAACCATTGTATGAATGGTGGCATTGTAAAAGGCCGGATCCTAAGGGATCCGGCCTTTATAAAATCATTCAGTGATGGCCTTGCTCAATGAATCATTTGTAATCCGCCAATGAGATTCATTCCATACCGGTTTTCCACTTTTAAAAAGTATGGCCTGGGGTGATTGATGCTTGATATCAAATGCTTCTGCCACATAATTGGAAAGTGGACGAGCTTCCTGAACGGCTAAATAGGCCGTTTTAAGTTGTTCGTTCCCTAAGATATACTTCTCATATTGTTCATATGCTTCCGCACTGACAGGGCAAGTTACACTATGCTTGAATAACAGGAATGTATCCTCTTTTAAAAGCTCATTGAATTGTTCTTCTGTTTCAATTTTGGTTATGGTCATACTATATGTCCCCTTTCCTTGTCCTATAAATTTTACCATCAAAAAGGCGATGAAGCCATTGATGCGCTTCACCGCCTTATTCTTCGTACCTCTATGCATCTTCATCCATATTGAATGAATGAAAGGGTTTAGAGTTTATTTCGTCAATTTATTTTCAGTTTCTTCAAATGCTTTTTTCGCTTCATCAAGTTTTAATTTTGCCGTATTCTTGTTTTCGCTTGTAGGGTCGGCTGGATTATTTTCTGAGTCCGTGCCGTTAGCAAAATTGGTTTCGACGGATACGATTGGAGAATCGGAAGCTCCCGTTACATCTATATCCTTATTGCTCGAATTTGTCGTATCATCAGCCGCGTCACCGTTTTCTTTTCCCGTTTTTAAGCTTTTCACTTTATTAACGATATCGGATGATTTATTTGAAACGATCTCAGTGACGGAACTTGTTTTTTCTTTTGCAGTATCGGCAAGAATAGTACCTTTTTCAATAGCTGTTTGTCTTAATTTTTCTGTTTTCTCTGAAATGTTTCTAGCTTGTTCATTAAAATCATTCCTTAATTCCTTGCCTGCTTTCGGAGCCATGAACAAAGCGGTGGCCGCTCCGATCATCCCGCCGATTAAGGCGCCAATCATAAAGTCTTTTGAATTGATCGAGTCGCGTTCGTCCTCATAGGATTTCTGATAGTCCTTTGTCTGAAATTCTTTTTGAGTCATAATACATTCCCCTTTCAATTTTCAGTTATTTATTTTTATTTAACTAGATTTTAAGATCTAGAACGTAAAAACCTTTTTTTAGGTAAATTATCGGTTTCCAATGCTACCCTTTCTAACTCCGCCCTTTCAGCGGGGCTCGGGGCAGCCTGTTTGGTTCTTGACTTCCATTTGTCCCGAATCTCTAAGGCTACGTTACTCCATTGTACAATTTGTGAGATTCGTTCTTGATTATTATCAATCTCCGCCTGCACTTTATGGGAAACCTTTTGGACCGAAGAATTAAAGCTAGAGATGGATGTACCCACTTCCTTCACAGCATCAACCACTGTGTTCAGGTTTTCTGACTTATGCTGCAAATCTTCAGCCAACGTATTTGTTTTATGTAATAACTGGGTAGTTTCGAGCGTTATGCCCTGCATTTGGCTCTCAAGTCCTGTCAGCGTCCGGGCCACACTGTCCAGGGTGGTTTGAAGTGATGTCAGTACCTTTGTTAGGAATATAACAAGGATCAAGAAAGCTATCGCTGCAACAGCAGCACTTACGTATAAAATAATCTCCATTGGAACACCTCCGAAAAAAATCGACTTATTTGGTAACTGATAGTTATTAATTACCCCTTCCCTAATATTATAAACTTATTTATTTTTTCAATATACCCTATCAAACCCTAATCTGGAAATATTATTGTCTAAATCCAGTTCCTCCATAAAATTCTACGGGTGACACTTATGGCCGGAAATCGGGTATGATAGAAAGATAAGTCGAATTTATACAATGGAGGTATTTTAATGAAAGATCCCAGAATTGAAACATTGGCCAAAAACCTAATCAATTATTCCGTGAAGCTTCAAAAAGGTGAAAGAATCTTGATCGAAAACTTTGGATTGCAGCGTGAACTTGTTAACGCCCTTGTTAATGAAGCCTATGCAGCAGGTGGTTACCCGTTCGTTCTTTTAAAGGATCATCAAGTGGATCGTGCCTTGTTGATGGGTGCCAAAGAAGAACAGTACAAGATGATGGGTGAGTTTGAAGCGAACGTAATGAGCCAGATGGATGCATATATCGGCCTACGCGCCGGGGATAATATCAATGAACAATCCGATGTCCCTCCAGAGAAAATGACGATTCATGGACAAACAGTCGGTAAAGTACATAGAAATATCCGCGTGCCAAAAACAAAATGGGTCGTCCTTCGCTACCCGACAACTTCCATGGCCCAATTAGCCAAAATGAGTACAGAAGCTTTCGAAGACTTTTATTTCGAAGTCTGCAACCTCGACTATGGCAAAATGAGCAAAGCCATGGACAGCCTTGTTGAATTGATGGATAAAACGGATAAGGTCCGCTTAACTGGGCCCGGTACGGACCTAACCTTCTCCATCAAGGACATTAAAGCCATCAAATGTGCAGGTGAGCTGAACATTCCTGACGGTGAAGTATATACGGCTCCTGTGAAAGATTCCATCAATGGAGTGATTTCGTATAATACTCCATCCCCTTATCAGGGTTTTACTTTTGAAAACGTGAAGTTAACATTCAAGGATGGAAAAATCGTTGAAGCAGTTGCGAATGATACGGAACGCATTAACAAAATTTTTGATACTGATGAAGGAGCACGATATGTCGGTGAATTTGCAATTGGTGTAAATCCTTATATTCTACACCCGATGCAAGATATCCTCTTTGATGAAAAAATTGATGGAAGTTTTCATTTCACTCCCGGACAATGCTATGATGATGCCTTTAACGGAAACCATTCAGACATTCACTGGGACCTGGTCAATATTCAACGCCCTGAATATGGCGGAGGGGAAATCCATTTTGATGACGTCTTGATACGTAAGGACGGACGTTTCGTTTTACCGGAACTGGAAAATTTAAATCCAGAAAATTTAAAATAACGAAAAAACCGGCAGCATACTAAATATGCGGCTGGTTTTTTTTATTAAATACCGATAAAAAAACGACCGACCCACTAAACGGGATCGATCGTTTTTTTATTTTACCTGCAGTGAATGCTCGTAGGCAGCTTGGAACTTTTGAATGTCCCCCGCACCCATGAATAACACGACACTGTTTTCATGATTTTGCAATATTGATGTTGTGTTCTCCGTAATCAGCTCGGCACCAGGAATTTTATCTTGAAGGTCTTCAATCGATAATTTCCCTTGATGTTCACGAGCAGATCCAAAAATTTCACATAAGTATACTTTGTCGGCCAAATTCAAACTGTCGGCGAATTCATCCAGGAATGCTTGCGTTCTCGAGAAAGTATGCGGCTGGAATACCGCAACAACCTCACGCTCCGGATATTTTTGACGCGCTGAATCAACAGTTGCTGAGATTTCAGTCGGATGATGCGCATAATCATCAATGATGATCTGACTTCCGATTTCCTTTTCGGAGAACCGGCGTTTAACTCCGCCAAAAGTGCGCAATTGGGCTTTCACAGCTTCCGTATCCAAGTTTTCATATTTACAAAGTGCAATGACACCAAGTGCATTCAATACATTATGCTTTCCAAAAGTAGGGATAGTAAATGTATCATAGTAATTGTTTCTTACATGCACATCGAAAGTAGTGCCATCCGGAGAGACGGAAACATTTTTCGCTTGAAAATCATTTCCTTCTGCAAATCCGTAAAAAATAACCGGTACTTTCGCCTGAATATGTGGTAAATGCTCATCATCACCGCACGCAATAATGCCTTTGTTGACTTGAAGGGCCATTGCTTGGAATGCCTCGAACACGTCTTCGACATTTGCGTAATAATCGGGGTGATCAAAATCAATATTCGTCATGATTGCATAATCCGGATAATAAGAAAGGAAATGACGGCGATATTCACATGCTTCGAATACGAAGTAATCGGAATTCACGATTCCTTTACCCGTTCCATCCCCAATCAGAAAGGATGTCGGTTTAGCGCCACCCATTACATGTGCAAGTAATCCGGTCGTTGATGTTTTTCCATGCGCTCCCGTAACCGCCACACTGATAAAGTTTTTCATGAAATCACCAAGGAAACGGTGATAACGGATGATCGGCAAACCAAGTTCATTTGCCCTCACGATTTCCGGGTGACTATCCGGAAACGCATTTCCTGCAATGATGGTCATTCCAGGTTGTATATTTTCCTCATTGAAAGGAAGGATGTTAATCCCGGCTTTTTCTAATGCCAATTGTGTAAAAAATTCTTTTTCGTAGTCAGAACCCTGCACTTCAATATTCATATCATGCAGTATTTGTGCAAGAGCACTCATACCCGACCCTTTAATTCCCACAAAATGGTAAGCAGTCATAAAGCGAACCTCCACCAATCGTCTACCTGTATGACAGTATATGACGTCATCTTTTATTTGTTTTTCTTTACGAGACTTGTTAGAAACGCAATTTCTTCATAGGTTTAATGCTTATATTTTCAATCATTCATCAACAAATAACTATTATATCACTTTTTTATTCATACATCCATGTCAGGCAGATGCCAATTTATCAAATCATTGGCTTTTCCGTCCATTAAGGTGATAACAACGGGTTTTCACCCTTTCACATTATATACAATTTCCTTTTAATCGGTTCTCTTAATTACCATCTAAAAATTCCAGTTCTTCTTCTGTAATCAAAACATCCCTGGGTCTTGATCCTCTGGATTCAGATACGACTCCCTGCTGCTCCATCATTTCTATTAGACGCGCTGCACGGTTATAACCGACTCTGAAGCGCCTTTGGACGCTTGATGCAGATGCAGCCTGCTGGCTCACGACAAATTCACAAGCCTCGAAAAACAGTTCATCCGCTTCTTCAGTGACCTGGGCCCTATTCAGTAAGTCTTCCTGTTCAAAAAGATACTTCGGTTGCTGCTCCAATTTCACGTGGTTGACGACTTGATCTATTTCTTCGTCGCTTACAAAAGTTCCTTGCAAACGAACCGTTTTTGATGAACCGTTTTCAGCAAATAACATATCTCCTCTTCCTAACAGCTTTTCTGCTCCCCCACTATCGATAATCGTGCGCGAGTCGACCTGGGAAGAAACAGAGAACGCGATCCTTGTCGGGATATTTGCCTTGATCAATCCAGTGATGACATCGACTGAAGGTCTCTGAGTGGCTACAATTAAATGAATGCCACAGGCCCGGGCTTTTTGAGCAATGCGACAGATCGCCTCCTCAACATCAGCCGGGGACATCATCATTAGATCCGCAAGCTCATCGATGATCACCAGGATATAGGGCAGCTTGTTCGAATATTGACCGGCTTTTTCCGCTTGGTCATTAAAGCGGCTGATATCACGGACACCGGCATGTACAAACAATTCATAGCGTCGTTCCATTTCCTCTACCGCCCATTTCAACGCAGCCGTAGCGGCCTTTACATCGGTTATGACCGGACTGACCAAATGCGGGATTCGATTATACGGGGCAAGCTCGACCATTTTCGGATCGATTAATAGTAATTTCAACTCCTGAGGCGTCGCCTTATAAAGCAAGCTGACCAGCATGGTGTTGATACAGACACTTTTCCCTGATCCCGTTTGTCCGGCAATCAATCCATGAGGCATTTTTCTCAAATCCGTGATAATAGGCTGCCCTGATATATCAAGGCCGAGTGCCACTGCAAGAGGTGATTCATGCTCTTGAAATTCAGTACTTTCCAAAACCTCTCGCAAAAATACCGGCTTGCTTTTCCTATTCGGAATCTCAATCCCAATTGTATGTTTACCCGGTATCGGCGCTTCCATCCGCATATCCTGGGCGGCAAGGCTTAATTTGATGTCATCCATCAGGTTTGTCACTTTATTCACCTTCACTCCCGGTTCCGGATGCACTTCGAAACGAGTCACTGCCGGCCCTTGAGTGACATTGACAACTTTTGCACGGACATTAAAATTTTTCAACGTCTCATCCAGTAATAAAGTTTGTTCCTCGAGCCACTCATCATCATGCACAGCATAAGTAGGAGGTGTCAACAACTCAATATTTGGAAACACATAGTATGGATTATCATCGACTTCCAGGGAACCAAAAGATTCTGGGGCTGCACTCTGTCTCCCTTCTGCTTTGGAGAAGGCTGCACCACGATTACCACTTTCAGAAATGGAAGTTTCATGGACCGGGTTCGAACCGATATTGGCTTCAACAGCATTTTCGGGCTTGGCGACCTTTTCGGAAACATAGTTGGTTTCCGTAAAGTTTACGGGTTCTGGAGTGACAGGAGTTCCATCTTTCAACATACCCTTGCCTTCCTCCGTCTGCCCTTCAGGAATGGTTGGTTTCGCTTGTCCTGCCTCCGCTTCATCAGCATTAATTAGAGGTTCCTTTTCAAGTGAAACTATTCCCCTTTCGGCATTAAGGCTTTTTTTTTCCGGGATCATTTTATTCAAGAACTCGTTTCTTTTTCGATCTTGCTTAAGCATCATCACATTAAAAGGGATATGTTTTTTCGTTGGTTTAGGCTGTTCATCCGGTATCACAGATGATGATTCACTTGCATGACTCATCGGTTGAGGTGATAGTACCGCGGTTTCCCTAGGAACCTCTATAGCTTCAGGCGGTGCATCTTCAACCTGTTCCATTATGGATACAGCGACTTCTCGTCCAAAATCATCATGATCGTGTTCATAAGCCTTTTTTTCTTCCACTTGCTTTGTTATTAGTTCAGCGGGCTCGCTTACTGGTTCTTCAGGTGCCGCCTCAATGGAATTTTCACGAAAGAAAGCGGGTATCTCCGACCCTTCTCTTTTTTCTTCCACTTGTTCTGGTACAAGAACGGATGGTTCTATCTTCAATTCCTCATAGGCTGTTGGAACTTCAGGGATTGATGCTGGAATATCATTATGAAGTTCTTCTTTTTTAAGAACAGGCAGTGTGCTTTCTAATTCATATTCGACAATTTTTTCAGAAGGGACGATCTTTTTTTCCGGACGGCGAAATCCATAAATAGGTGAAGGGATTTCCGTTGGGCGGAATGGAGTATTCGACGGGACTATTTTTGGGTTTGAATCCCGATTCGTGCTTCTCCTTTTTGGTTCAGGCTCCCGATTCGTGCTTCCCCGTTTTGGTTCAGGCTCCCTCACTGGCCTTCTCGTTTCTTTGGTCATGTTTCCCTGCTTTGGTTCGCGATCTTCTTTCTTTCTTTCCCTAGGGCTTCTTTTGTTATGCTCCCTGTCGGGAATGAGAGGAAACTTGAACTCTCCTTTTGGATATTGAAACAGGATTTTTGTATCCGGATCTTTTGTCTGGGACATTTTTTCCACTGTTTGATTATAAACTTTTATTTCTTCTTTCTTTTCCTTAGAAATCTTCGAAAAATCCATATTCCTTAATGTTTCTTCATCAAGCGGTTCATCTATAATAATTTCTTCAATTTCAATAATTTCCTCTGCTTGGAACCATTTTTTCATCTTATTTAGCCATTTCAAACCTATCACTCTTTCTACATCTGTAGTTATGTAACTAATTCTACCAGTTATTTTTAAAATATCGAGAAAATTTAAGCTAAATTGGGATTTGTATGTACATTTTTTTCCGATTCTTTACCAACTCTACGTTTTTCGCCTAACTCCTACCCTACTAAACCCCTTCTGAAAAGAGTTTAAACCTATCCGCCGCGAAATAACTTTAGTCCCTAGTCTACTATTTAAATAAAACACCGCTGTTAAATCGCGTTTACAAAGAGATTAAGTTTCCATGCAACTATTAGAGACGTCCGTAACACATGCCATCACCCTATACGAAATCGCCGGTGGCATTCATATAACTGCTGAAACTTATAAAACACCGTTCGTTTAAACCGAACGGTGTTTTGTGGGTTCCAGCGTTTTTTTTGCTAAGAAAGGGCCATTTTGACTATTCCGATTCACCAAAGCTGCATACAACTTGTGCGACTGATTTGGCAGCGATCAATAGGGCATCTTCATCTATATCGAATTTAGGATGGTGATTGAAATAAGCCCTTTCCACCCCTTTTGGTTTACAGCCGATGTAAAAGAAGCAGCCAGGAATCTTTTCTGCATAATACGAAAAATCTTCCGAACCTGAGAACATCGGAAATTCCATGACCTTCTTAATATCTTTGTCGTTCATACTTTCAAGGCTATTTTTCACGAATCCAGTCAGTTCAGGGTCATTATATAACGGTGGATAATCAGGCACATACGAAAGTTCACACTGAACACCAAATTCCGTTTCTATCCCTTTAACGATCCGGTGGACTTCCTTATCTATCAGCTTTTGTGTCTCTGCTGTCATGTAACGGACATCCCCTTCTATTTCTATACAATCTTTAATGACATTAAAACTACCTTTTCCATCAAAAGAACCGATCGTAACCACGCCCATATCAAAAGGGTTCAAGCGGCGGCTGATAACGGTTTGCACGGCTGTGACGAAATGGGCACCTGCTACAATTGCGTCATTGGCCATATGCGGGGATGAACCATGGCCGCCCATGCCTTTTATTTCCAATTTGAAGTAGGTCCTTCCAGCCATCGAAAAGCCGCTGCGATATCCAATTTCCCCAGCTGGATATGTCGGGAATAAATGAATGCCAAAAACAGCATCCAGTTCATCCAGAACCCCTGATTCCATAATACTTTTTGCACCTCCAGGGGGTGTTTCTTCTGCATGTTGATGAATGATTTTAATGGTACCGGAAAGGGAATCTTTTAACTCTACTAGGCAGTCTGCCAGGACCAATAAATAAGCGGTATGGCCATCGTGTCCGCAGGCGTGCATGACACCTTCATTTGTTGATCGGAACGGAACCTCCGTTTCTTCTGTAATCGGCAATGCATCGAAATCGGCTCGTAGACCTATCGTTTTCCCTGGTTTCCCGCCTTCGATCGTTACGATGACCCCTAATCCATTTCCTGCATTCGTTTGAATGTCCACATCTTTACCCTTATAAAAATCAATGATATATTGTGCTGTTTTCTCTTCTTTGAAGGAAAGCTCGGGATTCTCATGTAAATGACGGCGGATTTGAACCATTTCCTCTTTACGGGCTTCAAGCATGTTCATTAATTGATTTTTCAAAATATTTTCCCCCTTTATTTCAATATAAGTTTTTGATCAGGAAGGCCTTTCGAAATGGAAGGCTTCGTTTCGCTGCACGCCTGCCTGTCAGAAGCCAAATAAAGCTGGCCCCATTCTTTTTTGCACGCCAAAAAAGGACAGAAAAGGGTTGCGTAAACTTACTGCTCCCCTTCTCTGTCCTTTTTACCTGAGAGTTTAACTCCATTTTATTTTCTGGAGATTTCCCCTTTGGTGGCATCATGTTTCATACGCGCTCTCCAGAGTTGCGTCCAGTTGCGGTTCCATTTACCTGAGAGATTTGATCCAAGGGTGATTTTTGGAACTTGCTCCTTCGGTGGCATTATATTTTGCACTCTCCCACAACATTCATCCGCTATATAATTTAAATATTCAGTTTTTTAAAATCGTGAACCAATTCAGACTGAAACTCATACCAGTCCCTATTCACCATCAGCAATAATCTCTATTTTCAAAATAATCTAACTATATTATCACCCATACTAAAATAAATTTCAACACCATTAAACAGAACATTCCGGAGATATCCCTCTCGGAATTATGATTACTTACGGCTGTAAAAAAAAAATTCCTTGCTGCTTTGTCACTCACGCTTCCTTTTCATTGAACATATGGACCTGAAAACTTCTAACTCTACTAAACTTGCACATAGTACTCCATAAATAAAGGACCACTGCCAAGCTGGAACTTTTCCATGCTGACACGGTCCTATGTTTTTCAATGATTCATTGTTCACGCTTTTTGTTTTTACCCATAATGAAGATGGGCTCCAACTCATTTTCTTCGTAAAGGAATGATAGAGCCGTTATCGGTACATGACCGCTCGCAAAGAAGCTCATGGCCATTTGTGCCAGAATATCATATCCCGTATCGTTCTTCACATCGGCAATGATGATGACATCCTGATGCGGAATGGCCACCGCCATGGTCCCCTCCATCTTGTCCTTCATGTCCCGAAGCCAGGAGTCGTTAAGAATTCGGCTAGCATCATATCCATCATTGGTGTTTAAAAAGTAAAATTTATTACCGGCAACGATATCCGACTTCATTTCAGTGGAAAGGGACCGGGCATTGAAAAGGGCAATTTCACGGATCCTTTCACCCTGCCAATTTTCCCGTTGAATCATCTTTTCATCAATCAAACGGTAGGTCTTCCCCAAATCGAGTGCGTAAAGTATCCGGGTTTCAGCCGTATGCTCATCGAATAAAAAAGGATTTCCTTCTTCTGATTCCATTGGAAAGGAAGTCGAACGGATGACAGGGAAAATGGATTTCTCCTTGCCTACCATGCTGTGTTCTCCGCCCATTACATTCAAGGCCTCTTCCACGTAATAGGCAACCTCATCGATGGCTTTTTCCTGCACGTTTTCATAGTTAGCAAGTACAGGAGGCAACTCGATGGTGATCCCCTTCCCGGTTTTCACATTTTCCACCCGTAACGTATCTTGCTTGCTATCGAATTTGAATGATCGGTTATCATCTTTTAAACGATCCTTCAAGATATTTTTCAGCTTCGTGCTGTCCATTTTCATGTTTGACCCTCCTCTTCATTGAAAAATCCCCAGCGAGAAGGGGAAATTGATTATAGTGATTGAATGAATTCCTCAATTTGTTCTTGTGTTTTGCGATCCTTGCTCACGAATCTGCCTAGCTCTTTGCCATTATCATAAGCAATGAAACTTGGTATACCGAATACATCATTAGCTGCACACACATCGATGAATTCATCTCGATCTACATAAATGAATGTAAAATCCGGAAATTTCGTTTCAATCTCGGGCATGATCGGTTCGATTACACGGCAATCTCCACACCATGTTGCTGAAAAAAGAAAAATATGTTTGCCTTCATTTTTTAATGCATCATATTGCTCCACAGTTTGTAAATTTTCCATTTGAATATTCCTCCTGCTCTAAATGATATCTTAGGTTTTATAATCCCATCATACCAGACTCTCTAGAAATCAACCATTAATACGGATTGGTTGAACGACAGCACTTTTACTTATTTTTGCGGCACAGATGAAACGACTTCCATCATTTGTTTCGCATCGGTTTTTAAATGGTCCTTATCCGTTTCCGTTGTCAACTTGACTCCACCGATCCCCACTGCTAGCTCATACTTTTCATTCGGTGACTCTTTAATCGAGATAAAACCGAACTTATCATCATTTTGAAATGAATGCAGCACCACATATTGATCATCTTGTTCCTTTATCGCCAAAAATAAGACGGAGCTGTCTTCCTTTTCATTAGGATTGACAAATAATATATAAATCTTATCACCTTTTTGTAAAATCAAATTATTATCATGTTCTTCCACTACTTTAAAACCCTTTGGCATATATACCTGAATAAGCCCTGCCTCAATATTGGGCTGTTTTTCATCGTTTCGAAATGCCAATTCTGCGGCCTTCTCTGCTTTTTTTGTTTGTCTATCGATACTGGAGCAGCCCACAATCAAACTGCTCAATATCAGAAATATAATAAGAAATTTTTTATTCGATAAAGCCATTGTCATTCCTCCAGCCGTCACTTTTACTCTCTTATGCATACTATTATCCTTATTTATGAAATTCATCCATTTTCTCAAAACATGATACAATGAAAGCAATTTAAATTCAGAGGAGGAAAACCATGAAATTAACCGTTTATCTTGCTGGGGAAATCCATTCAAATTGGAGAAGTGAGTTGAGAGATAAGGCCGCTGCCTTGAAGCTACCGTTAGAATTTGTCGGTCCGATGGAGAACCATGAACGATCCGATCATATCGGTGAAGATATTCTTGGTGAACAACCGAACCCGATTCAAAAGGATACGGCCGCTTCCCAAATTAATAATTTGCGGACAGGTCTTTTGATGAAAAAAGCTGACCTGGTCGTTGCTCTGTTTGGCGAGAAATATAAACAATGGAATACCGCCATGGACGCAAGCACTGCCGTTTCACTCGGTAAACCGCTTATTTTGATCCGCCCCGAATCCCATCACCATGCCTTAAAGGAATTATCAGAAAAGGCGAGTGTCACGGTCGAATCCGTGAATCAAGCCATGAAGGTGCTCTCTTATATTTTTGAAGATGGATTGTGACTCTCCCTTGACGAACCAATCATGCCTGCCATTCTAGAATAATGCATTCATCAAGGTAAAAGGGAAAACGATTATGTACAATCAAACCGCAAAAAGCTTGTAGGGAAACAGAATAACCCACCCTACAAGCGAAATGCATTTAAACTTATCTATTTTTAATAGGAATCCAAATTTCTGAGTAATAATCAGGGTTTGAAGCGTCATCATTCGTGTATACTTCCAGTTCAGGAATTCCGGCATGTTCATAACCACTTGTAGGAAACCATTCGGAAAAAATTTGCTTCCACGCTTTTTGAATGGCATCAGGCATAGGTCCGTGAACTTCAAATGCAACCCACTTGGAAGCCGGTATCGTAAGGGTTGAAAACTCTTCGGGTACTTTCCCGGCATACTCTGCAGCTATCCAATAATCCATCGTTTCATTTTTTTCCTCTGCCCTCTTATCGACACACACACCGAGCAATCCAACTATTTGGCCATTGTTCAGCTGCTCTAATTTGTCGCTCGTTCCATCCGCATTCACTTTCTCCCACAACTTCGGAATCCCAACCAAATTTCCTTCATTAACCAAAGAAAACTCTTGCTTGATCCCAATCAATTGAAAAGAATCTCTTTCAAGGATATTGTATTTCATCGGTTTTTCCCCTTTCAAAATCACCTGTATCACCAGGCGTTCATAGAATTTCAGCTTCCCCATATACTTCCGGGCTTCACTTGGAGATACTCCATGCTGCCTTCGAAAAGCTTTTGAGAAGGCCTCGGGAGTGTCGTAGCCATACTTGTAGGCTAAATCAATAACCTTGCCATTTGTGCTTGATATCTCCTGCGCCGCCAAGGTCAATCTTCGGCGCCGGATATATTCACCAACGGATATATCCGTTAAGATGGTGAACGTCCGTTGAAAGTGAAAAGCGGAGGCATTCGCTTCCCAGGAAATATTCTCGATTGTCAGGTCATCCAATAAGTGCTCCTCGATATAGTCAAGGGCCTTTTGGATCGATTCAATCCACCCCATCCCACTCACTCCTTGTCATCTATACTAGCAACCCGACAAATTTAAATCCTGTCAAATCTTGCTCTGTTGTGGCAGTATTCCATTAAATCGCTCGTAGAATTGATATCGTACTGCTGAAATATCAAAATGAAGCATACACTCATGCCAGTAATTCAAACATTCTACTTTTTCATTTTCAGCTTATACTCGTGTTGACCTGCAAGCATCCTCATGATATGAAGGAACATATCTCCTCTGGTGATTCGCTCATTAGTAAACACGCCAATCGCTCCTTCTTTTTTGCTTATATTCTCTTGCTTTGTGAAGTTGTCCATCACCGGTCCCAGTTCTTCGCCGCCCAGCAGCCTCTCAGCTACAATTTCGGGGAGTGGAACTCTCGCACCGCCTGCAACATAGACCGCGCCGTCTCTCGTTGCCATCGCACCCCAATTACACAGAAATAGGCCTTGCTCCATTTTCACGACGCCGCCTTCAAGTCCAATACCGATTTCGGCATCACTGTGAATCAAGCAGTTCAGGGCACGCGTCTTTGCCCCATCCATCGTTTCTTCATCTGAAAATGGCTGTTCCGAAACCCCGCTTTCCACTTGGAGTGATATGATATCAGCTTTTTCATATACGCCCAGCACAGCCTTTACCTTCGCCGGATTTTTACTGCCCACTGCTATTTTCATAATAGTTACCTTCCTTCTATGCAAAAAAAAAGCTGCTGGAAAAGGATATCTGACTGTATCCCTTTCCATTTCAGCTTCCTCTATCAGCCGTTATTTATCAATGTTTCAAATGTCGTTTTATCACAGGAACGAACCAATTTTCCAATCAATTCACGTGCAGCGGCATAATCATCAATATGAATCATGGATGCATGTGTATGAATATAGCGTGAACAAATACCAATCACACCACTTGGAATGCCCTCATTTGCAATATGGACCTTGCCTGCATCCGTGCCGCCTTGGGATACGAAATATTGATACGGAATATCATTAGACTCTGCTGTATCAAGGATGAACTCCCTCATGCCGCGATGTGTAACCATCGAACGATCAAGAATGCGGAGCAGTGCCCCTTTCCCAAGCTGGCCAAATTCACTTTTACTGCCTGACATATCGTTTGCCGGGCTTGCATCCAAAGCGAAGAAAATATCCGGTTTGATCATATGAGCCGCCGTTTGCGCCCCCCGTAATCCCACTTCCTCCTGCACGGTTGCTCCGGAATATAAGACATTCGGTAATGTTTCATCTTTCAGATCTTTTAACAACTCGATTGCCAGTCCGCAGCCGTAGCGATTATCCCAGGCTTTTGCGAGAATCTTTTTCTCATTGGCCATTGGCGTGAATGGACAAATCGGCACAATCTGCTGACCAGGCTTAATACCGATTCTCTTCACATCTTCCTTATCATCCGCACCAATATCAATAAGCATATTTTTGATATCCATTGGTTTTGAGCGTTGTGATTCATCAAGTAAATGAGGCGGAATCGAACCGATGACACCAATGACAGGACCATTATCGGTAATGATTTCCACTCTTTGTGCCAAAAGCACCTGACTCCACCAGCCTCCTAGAGTCTGAAAGCGAATCATTCCATTTTCCGTTACGGAGGTGACCATGAAGCCTACTTCATCCATATGACCGGCAACAAGTATCGTGGGTCCTTCTTCATACCCTCTTTTTACGCCAAAAATTCCACCAAGCCGGTCTTGGACGATTTCATCTGAATATTTTTCAAGCTCACTCCTCATGAAACTCCGAACTGCATGTTCATTTCCCGAGGCACCTGGTAATTCCGTCAATGTCTTAAAAAGTTCTAAAGTCTCATGATTCATCTTTTTACCCCTAACCTATGTATTGTTTCTTACTATTTTACAGAACTTAGCATCATATTACACTAGATAGTTCTAATTTATCAGTTAATGGTTAAAATTTCAAATTGTTAGTCAAATAAAGCGTTCTTCTGTATACTAGAAGAAGTGATTGAAAAAAAGCAATGGAGGAGAAATCAATGAATTGGAAAACGTTTTTACTAGGTACTGTAGCCGGATTCGCTGCTGGCTATGCGACAAAACAAATATTGGATCAATCTAGCAGACCTTCTCCGGATAAAGTGTTAGCCCAAGTTAAGGAAACAGTCAAAAAAGATGGAAATATATATGGCTCATGGATCTTGATGAAGCCGGAAATCTATACAAAAAATGATTTGGACTATGAAGTGTATAAAGGCGGGATCACTAGAAACACAGAGGGAAAACGCGAGCAATTCGAATTTGTTGCAGATGCCTCTACAGGAACGATCTTGGAGCTAAATGCGCAAAATGATTGAAACAAGAGGAGGACCGTCAAAATGACGTCCTCCTTTCGCTATCCCACTTACCGCTTCCGTTTCAATTCGGCTATTATCCCCTTACCTGTTGCATCCCATTTGATTGCACGGTAATGGGCATCATGGTAAAAGCTATACCAAGACCCATTTTCCAGTCCGGATTTCATCCACTTTTCCTTCGCCTCGATGGAAGTCATCGGATAATCATCATAAGCGAGTACCCAGAGGACATTCGCATGTGCATGCGTCGGCATGATATCTGCCATATGGATCAACCT
Source organism: Peribacillus sp. NPDC060253 (assembly GCF_042727425.1). NCBI lineage: Bacteria > Bacillati > Bacillota > Bacilli > Caryophanales > Bacillaceae > Peribacillus > Peribacillus sp. NPDC060253. Next base: position 54,763 of record NZ_JBHXAS010000005.1, on the reverse strand, counting down.
ATCCTCACCATCCTCAAGGATAATGATTGCATGTCCGTCACTATGCCCACCTGTATGGATCATTTTAATACCGTCCGTAATTTCTTTCTCTCCTTCAAAAGGACGCACAAGAGAAGCTACCGCTTCCCAGTTTTCAGACCAATATGTACTTTTTGAACGAATATTGGGGTTTTGCATTTCTTTCCATTCAGTTTGTGTCGTAATAATTTCTGCACGCTCGAAAACAGGCACCCAAGCATCACCTTCACGTTTCGTCAAGCCACATGCATGGTCGAAATGCAGATGGGTCATTAAAATGTAATCGATTTCATTTGGCCCTATCCCAAGACTGTCAAGATCCTCGACAAGATTGGATTCCTCCGCCACCCCAAAATTCCGTCTTTGCTTATCATTCATCTTCCCATTACCAATCCCTGAATCGATTAGCATGTTCAACCCATTTGCCTGCACTAAAATTGGATCCGTACGTAACTCGATCTGGTTATTTTCGTTAACAGGATACTTCTTGGACCAGAGCGGTTTCGGTACAACACCAAACATTGCACCACCATCCAAGTGAGTCACACCGCCATTCAGCCATGTTAATTTAATTTCCCCGATTTGCAAAGTTTCCATTTTACCCCTCCTCTCCCTTTAGTTTAACATCCACTTCCAATTATTGAAATTGATAACGGTCATCACGTTCGTAGGAATAAAAAAACACACTTATTTATCCTTTACGATTTACCCAATGAAAATCTTTCGTATCGGCTTAAGGTTTTATAATATCTCATCCATAACTTAGTATTCTGAAAATACCCGTCATCAAGTATCGACCATTGAAGTATGTTTTGCTTTGATAAAGTTTTATTGAGAGGTTCACGGCAGCCTTATTGCTTCTGCGCGCAAAGAGCGCATTGATCTATTCTTAAACCACATAAAAACCAGATGCAGTGCACCTGGTTTCTAATCGAACATTATTGGAACATTGCTTCCAATCGGTATATCCGGTTTCCTTTACTCGAGAACTTCTCTTCATATTCAGTCATGATATTACCTTCAAAGCTGCTGTTATGCAGATCAAGGCTTACATATTTCAAGAGCAGGCCGTATTCGGATATACTCTTCAATGAAGATTCGAATAATCCTTGGTTATCCGTCTTGAAGTGAATCTCTCCCTGGTCTGGCAGGATGCCTTCATAAACTTCAAGGAAGGTCTTATACGTTAACCGACGTTTAGCATGACGTGATTTCGGCCATGGATCAGAGAAATTCAAGTAGACGCGATCAACGTCACCTTTTTCAAAATATTCCCCTAAGTTCGCAGCATCGACATTCAACAGCTTTAAATTTGGCACTTCCGCCTCAATCAGCAAGTCCAGTGCAGCTACAATGACGCTTCTATATACTTCTATTCCAATGAAATTCACATCAGGATGGGCCTTCGCCATTTCTGTAATGAAACGGCCTTTCCCTGTACCCACTTCAATATATAACGGATTATCGTTACCGAAAACTTCATGCCATTTACCTTTATGGCTCACTGGTTGCTGAATTACATATTGTGGAAAATCATTCAAACGGTCTTCAGCCCAAGGTTTATTTCTTAAACGCATGATGACACCCCTATTTATAAATATAATCGTTCAAACCATAACACGAGTGGATGGATTCCTGCAAGTTGATTTTTTCAGGAAAAGCCTGCATGTACCCACTGAATCAACAAAAAAACCACCGTCCATCCAGGCGGCAGTCTCTGTAGTTTTCATGTATAAAACTTTCCGCAAAACACACCATAAATAAGTGAAGGGCAGGCGAAAACAACCTGAGAATCCCTTAGATCCATATTTAAGAAAGGAGAGAAATTATAATGCCACTTTCCCATGAACATCAAATGTCACTATTGAAAGATATATTAACCAATCATCAATCAGACTGCTGCGGATCCGTTTCTGAATGTGAGCAGGTTGAAAGGCTCGTCAAATCCTTAATGGTCAATATGGATATTGATAGCAATGTGAAAACGATACTGACAGAGATTTACGAATACAGTCAGACAGGCATCGGTGCCGCTGATTTAGATGCACATATTACAACCCACCAGAACGACTTATCCCAGTGGGTGGATGACATGGATCAATACGGATCAGTCAACCGTTAATAATGCTTCAAGTTTTTGCAGTAAATCATTTCTTTCCTCGTACCGCTTTCTACGATGATGCCATTGGATGGAAAGCACAAGTTGTGAAACCGTGTGCCATTTCATCCTCATCTCCAGGCCTGCGTCAAGCTTCTTGCCATATCGGGCAAGCCACTGCTTCCATTCATTCCTTGGGACGTAAGAATACAGAAGTATGCCGAGGTCAATGGCCGGATCGCCAATGACCGCTCCGTCCCAATCAATTAGGAACAATCCGTCGGTTTCCGTCATAAGCCAATTATTATGGTTCACATCACAATGACAGACGACTTTTTCGTCACATTCAATCAACAGGAGATTGTTCTGTAAAAAATGAATGGCTTGCTTGATAATCGGGATTTCCGTAACATCCGAAGTTAACCCGGTTTCTATGTCTGTAAGTATACTTTCAGGTCGTAAAGGGGATTTCCCAAGCCTTTTGAGCATGCTTAACAAAGGATCGGATTGATGAATTTTTTGAAGCAGCTTTGCGACTCTTATATTGTTCATTTCCTGCTGAGATAGCTCCCTGCCTTCCATCCAATGCTGGGCCGTAATTACATCCCCATTTTCCAGGCGTTTTGTCCACATTAACTTTGGAACAATGCCCTCAGCTGATAGAACAGCTAAAAATGGCGATGAATTTCGTTTAAGGAAGAGCTTCTGCCCATCTTTTTCGGCAATAAAGGCTTCTCCCGTAGCTCCTCCAGCAGGGGATATATCCCACTCCTGACCTAATAAATGTTCCAACTGGTTCACCTTCGATTTCCTCGCTTAATCATACAAATGTGGGTACGTTCACCTAGTGTATGTATTACCACTACTTTGAGTCCATGTTTAATAAAAAATCCGCCTGCTGGCGAAGCTGCATATATACGTGCATCGGGATGACACCCGCAATTAAAAACATCCTCATTTTTGAGAAATAAAAAAATAGCTATTGAGCAATTTAACAATAGCCATAAATTAAATTTTAGTTGAAAAACGGTTTCTTCGTCAAGTACTATAAAACGATTATACGCATAAAACAAAAACAAATAAATCATTTCATATTTTTGTATCAACTATCATCCTTGAACATGACGCGGATTTTCTCCTTCAGAACCTCTACAGCTACTTCATCCATTCCAACAATTTCTCCATCCGATTGGATTTTTACTGACCCGTAATTCTTCATTTTCATCGTTTCTCCAGAAAAAGCATCAACGTTTTTAATGTGCAGGTGACCGCCCCATAAAACGGTGATGAATACGCTCAATAATTTCAACCATGAAATATCATGGACCGCAATCACATTCAACCTGCCATCATCCGGCTTTGACATCGGTGAAATCTTCATTCCGCCGCCAAAGTACGGCTGATTCGCAATGACGATGAACCAAACCTTTTTCAATAGATGCCGATTTCCATCAACGATCAATTCCATGCAGCTAGGCTCATATTTGAATAACTTTTTTAAAAATATGAACAGATAAATTAATTTACCCGCTTTGACAAAATTAAACCATTTTTTCAAAAGCGAACGGTCGGATTCAAAGGAAATTTCCGCATCAATCCCCATACCCAGGCTATTCATAAAATAACCAACCCTACCATCCGTCTCAAACTGTCCAATGTCAACGAACCTGCAGGCGTTCTCCTGAAATAAAGAAAGGGCTTCTTCCACACTCTTTGTTTTTTGAACGCCCCTTACATAATCATTGCCAGATCCAGCCGCAAGTGCTCCGATGATTGCATGAGGAAAACGAATGGCGCCATTTACCATTTCATTTATCGTACCATCTCCCCCGACAGCGATCACCCTTGTTTCCTGATTCGTCCCTGATAGGATTTCCTTCGTCAATCTTAATGCATGCCCCTTTTCTCTCGTAAAAAACACTTCATAAGGAACACCTTGTGATTTCAACATTTCCTCGGCTTTTTTCCAAACCTTCATACTTTCTTCATTTCCAGCCATTGGATTGACAATGAAATACAGTGTTTCGTTAAGGTGCGGCATGCTCATTTCCCTCTGTTTGGTTATTATATTCCGAATCCCATTCCGGTCGCAGGCTGGATGTAGTTTGGCAATATTCCAGCAATGCCTGAGCTCCTTTTAATTGCTGTGCCTTAAGCGGAGATGAAATGGAACGCATTTTTTCAAACCATTCCGGGAAGGTCCGCTTATCCAATATGGTCATATCATATGGAGTTTCAAGATAATCCACATAACCATTTCGCGATAGAATCACCTTTTTTATCGGCACATTCACTTCATATAGCTCAAATAACTGGGAGACGATGTTCCCCATCCGATTTGCACCCAATAAAGGATTGAGCACTTTTTTATCAGGATGCTTATGATGCCTGCGGACCCAGAACCGATCGCTTGAACCGATGAAAGCTGCATCTTCTTCCGCTTCCAGAAAAGTGATGCACCAAGCGTCAATAGGGGTCAATAAAATGACATCGACTTCAACAGGGGCGTTTTTCAATAGAAAGATAGGTTTATATAATACGAGAAACGTATCCGGAAAACGCTGCAGAAAAAAGCGGAGCCTTTCATCCAAAAAGAATGTTTGGTCCACAAATGACTTTTCACGAAGCGTCGAACTCCCCCATTTCATTTGAAAGCGGAGCAATTGATTTAAAAAATTCTGCTTTAATTCATCCACACTAGCTGGACGGTTCGGAAATCTCAATGAAAATATATTGGGATTTTCAACCTGGTTCGATATTAGCAACTCTTCTGCCTCTGCCTCCTGTTTATCCGTTCGGTGAAATATGCCTTTCACTTTTTTGAATAAGCCCTTTGACTCTTCGTGAGGCGCGTCAATTTTGACCTCGATTTCACCCGCGTCATATTCGCTATACAATCGATCTAGCTCGCCCGCATCATATGCAGCCTTCAATTTATCCCATTGCTGCTTTTTCAGTCGTGCAAATTGTGTTGGATATCGATAAATATCCTGCTCATACCGGGAAATATAATCCTGCATCTTTATGAGCTGTGCCATTCGACCACCACCCATCTTTCTTTCTCTATTATTGAAAGTTTATCGTGAATATCTTTTCGTATGAAGGGAAAGCTCCGAGATGTGTTTGATAAAGCGCAACCTGGACTGCTTCAAAATGCTCACCCTCCAAATTGGCTATCTGTCGGACGCCCTCCAGCGAAAAGGGACTTTCCCCCTCGTATTTTCTTGCTAGCGTTATATGGGGCTTAAACGGCTTTTTATCAAGTTCAAAACCCGCCTCTACACATGAGTCATAGATTTTCTTTTGAATGGTAAAAAGCCTTTCTTGCTTTTGGACACCTGCCCAAAGAATTCTTGGACTTTCATTCTTGCCAAAACCACCGATACCGTCAAGTTTCAGCTCGAATGAGGTCTCATCGGCAAGCTCCCTTTCGACACGCTCCAAAGCATCCTTTTTCAATGAATCGGGAGCATTACCCAAAAACGCCATCGTAATATGATAATCGGCTGGATGCAGCCATTTCTTAAATGGAAACTCTGACTTCAGTTGTTCCGTTACAGCATATAAGTATGCCTTTATATCATCAGGTAACACTAAAGCAAAGAAAAAATGAGTATTCATGGTCACGAACATTCCTTCCTGTTTTCCCTATAATTTTACCATAATTCCCATTGGATATACCCCCACTCGTACTTGTCTTCATGATATTCCGACTGGGAAAATCAATCCGTAAACAAGGGTTTAGAAGGGCCGAATTGTTCATGTTCTAGGTCGGATTTTCATCGTTGACGGACGATTTGTTCATGCATTAGGTCGGATTTCCCCGGTGACGGACGATTTGTTCATGCATTAGGTCGGATCCCCGCTGAGAAGGACGATTTGTTCATGCATTAGGTCGGATCCCCGCTGAGAAGGACGATTTGTTCATGCATTAGGTCGGATTTTCCGCATTGACGGACGATTTGCTCATGCATTAGGTCGGATTTCCCCGGTGACGGACGATCTATTCAAAGAACAAATGATAAGCAAAGAAAAAAGGACCAAAAATTGGTCCTTCTCCCCTTTAGCTGAACAGTGTTTCATAAAGCAGGAATAAGTTCAGCCCGATGATAAGTATTGCAATAAGCCAGGCAACGCTCGTGGTGATTTTATGATTAACCAGGTTGCCCATGATGTTTTTATTGCTAGTAAACATGATCAATGGCACTAAGGCAAACGCGATTCCAAACGAGAGTATCACTTGACTCATCACAAGAGCTTTAGATGGATTCACTCCCCATAATATGATGATCAGTGGTGGAACGGTTGTAATGACCCTTCTCAAATAAATCGGTATATGCCTTTTAATGAATCCCTGCATGACTACGTCACCGGTCATTACACCAACGGAAGAGCTTGATAAACCGGCAAATAATAATCCTATTCCAAAAAACATCGCGACAGATGGTCCAAGCATGGCACCAAATTGGTGGTAAGCCACATCCAAGTCTTCTACAAGTATTCCGTTCTTATGAAATAGGGCAGCTGAAACAATGACCATGGCAGCATTGATACCACCTGCAATCAACATGGCAATGACAATATCAATTAGTTCAAAACGGAAAATCCGCTTTCTTTCCAAATCATTTTTACCGACTATTCTCTTCTGAGTTAAAGAGGAATGAAGGTAAATTGCATGTGGCATAACGGTCGCTCCAAGCATACCCGCTGATAGTAAAATACTGTCCACCCCTTCGAATTTTGGAGTGAAGAGTCCTAAAACAACAGCCGAAGTGTCAGGTTGTGCATAAAAAACTTGAGCACCAAAGGCAAGCACTACAACAAAAATCATGACCGTGATCAAGGCTTCGAATGTACGATACCCTCTACGCTGGATTTCCAAAATGGCAAAGGAGCCAATTGCGGCTATAATGGCCGATGTGATAAGCGGCAAATCAAAGAGCAAATAGATTCCAAGTGCAGCTCCTATGAATTCTGCTAAGTCTGTTGCCATGATAACGGCTTCGGCCTGAATCCATAATAAGAATGAGGTCTTTTTCGAAAATTTCTCCCTGCATAATTCAGGAAGATTTTTCCCAGTTGCTATCCCTAGTTTAGCTGACAGTGATTGAATTAATACAGCCATTAAATTAGAAGCGAAGATAACCCATAATAACGTATAGCCATATTTTGATCCGGCTGTAATATTGGTGGCATAATTCCCCGGATCAATATAGGCCACAGCCGCTATAAATGCCGGTCCTAGATAAGGAAGCAGTTTTTTAAATCCTCTGGAAGAAGATTGATGCAATACATCAGACATATCTATCTCAACTCCTTTTACACGCAACTCAAAATGTTGCAATGGGTAAACTTTTTAGGTTATTAGCAAGTATATTCCTGAATCTTGAAAATGTCAAAAAGGACAAACTTAAATTTTCAAAGGTTTTCTACCGCATAAGGAGGATGTTATAAACGTTAAAAACACAGGCGGGTAAAAAGGATTCGGACATGTTTTCCTTCCCTTCCGGCATACACCTCAGAGATTGCTGAAAAATAAAAAAAACCCCTTGCCAGTTATGGCAAGGGGATGAACACATTTATTTAACCGGACCGCATTGCCTCTCGATTTCCTCAGAAAACAGTTTCTGCAGTCTTTGGGTTATCGGACCGGGTTCTCCGGAACCAATCGATTGGCCATCGATATTAATAATTGGTGTCACTTCAACGCTTGTGCTCGTATAAAGGACTTCGTCGGCTGCCATCATGTCCTCGACTGTGAAGGCTTCTTCGACATAGGGAATTCCATGATCAGCGCAAAGCTTCAGCATCACTTGACGGGTAATTCCATTCAGGATCAAGTTTGTGGCCGGATGCGTTTTAAGTAATCCATCCACCACGATTGAGACATTGGACGAACTTCCCTCCGTCACCGTGCCATCACGATGCTGAATCGCTTCGTCACAGCCAGCTTCCACCGCTTGCTGTTTAGCCATTATATTACCCAGTAGATTTAAACTCTTGATATTACAGCGCAGCCAGCGAATATCCTCGGTCGTAACTCCCTTGACCCCTGGCTTCATTTTTCCTGTATAAGGAGTTTCCTTCGTATAGGCAACAAAGACCGGTTCCACCTCTGCACTTGGAAACGCGTGTGTACGCAGAGATACTCCTCTCGTCAACTGCATATAGACGATACCGTCCTTCAGTTGGTCTTCAGTGATCAGCTCTTTCATACGGGTCTTGATTTCCCCTACAGTATAGGGAACTTTCATCTTAATCAACTTCGCGCTGTCCATCAGCCTGTTCAGATGCATGTCCCCCGCAAATAATTCGCCATTATAAACCCGGATGACTTCATAGACTCCATCACCGAATTGATATCCCCGGTCTTCAATATCAACCTTTACTTCCGACCTGCTTTTAAGGTCGCTGTTAAAAATGATTTTTCCCATATTTTCTCCCTCTTTAGCCTCTTATTTAGCCAATTCATGAATGGCACGTGCATAAATGGACGTAGCCTTAAGCATATCCTCAATATCAATATATTCATCTTTCTGATGCGCAATGTCTTCGCTGCCAGGGAAAAGCGGGCCGAATGCAACGCCTTCCTTCAACGAACGGGCGTAGGTGCCTCCCCCAATGGAAAGGAGTTCAGCTTTATCACCTGTCTCCGCTTCATAAACTTTCTGCAACGTCTTAATCAAAAAGCTTTCACTGTCCACAAAATGCGGCGTTGAATGCGAATTGGTCTTCACTTTCAAATTATATGCCGCAAGCCTATCTTCTAATGCCGCCTTTTCCTTGTCCCATTCGAACGTCACCGGATATCGCATACTGAAACCAATCGAGCTGTCCCCCTGTTTGGAATAATTGAAAACGCCGGCATTGACCGTCAATTCACCCGTTTGCTCATCCGAATATGCCACACCTAAATTATTTCCGCGGGAATCTTCAAACAAACGATCTTTGATGAAAGAGAAGTAAGCTTTCGCATGCGGATCAAGAGTATGATCAGCTAAAAATACGGCTAAATGCAGACCTGCATTCTTACCATTTTTCGGTTCCATCGCGTGCGCCGAGACACCGTTCAATTCCAGAAGCACTTGATTTTTTTGCGGAACAGCTTGGCCCTTCAATGAGTATTTTTGCAAATAATCCTGGTAGTTTGCCACTACTTCAGCAGGGTTAGCCGCCTCCACAAGTGCCGTTGCAAAATCCGGTACCATATTCGTCCTTCGACCTGAAGAAAATTCCATTACGTTCACTTCAGAGTTCGTACCATTTCCTACATCGGCTGGTTGTATAACAGAGAAATCCCAGATTCCTTTTTCCGCACTGATGATCGGGAAGTCAGCATCTGGTGCGAAGCCCATCGTGGGCATTTCCTCCACTTCAAAGTACCGGTCAACGCAGCGCCAGTTCGATTCTTCATCGGTTCCAATAATCATCCTCACGCGTTTGTTCAAAGGCTCCCCTAGCTCCCGTACCAGCTTCATCGCATGATAGGCAGCCATCGTCGGCCCTTTATCATCGATTGCCCCACGAGCATATATGCGGCCATTGCGGATTTCAGCTCCAAACGGATCCGAACTCCAGCCATCCCCTTCAGGTACTACGTCGACATGGCATAATATCCCGATTAACTCCTCGCCTTCACCCATTTCAATATGACCAGCGACATTATCAACATTTTTCACGGTAAAACCGTCTTTTTCGGCTAATTGAAGCATGAAATCAAGCGCTTCCTTCACCCCTTTACCGAATGGGGCCTCCTTAGTCGGATGTTCTTCATCCAGTACACTTTTTATTTTCAATAAATTTTGTGTGTCCAGTAACAGGTCCATTTTCCGTTTTTCAACTTCTTCTCGCCAATTCAATTCATTCAAAATCGACAACTCCTCTTTTATATATATTTTTCATTTTATCACTTTTACTATCTTATTCGCCAAATGTTGCTACCTTTTCTTCGTATTCCCGTATTATCGCTAACGTCTAACTACCGATAAAGTTCCCTACACAAACCCTCTTTTCATTAAAAAGAAGATGATTTCATTAGACGATCGTCATCCATCAGCTTTGTTACTTTTCGGTTCAGTCTTGGGATGTATAATGCTAAAAACACTGAACGCCCTAAACTGAAAGCCAGGAATGCAAGCCATAATCCATGATTGCCATGATGCGGGACTGCTGAAAATTGGACAAATAGAAAAGCCAATAGGGCAAGGAGCATCGAGTTCCTTACAGGAACGGCTTCAGTCGCACCGGTAAACACTCCATAGAAAATGAGTCCGATAAAGGCACTGAAAGGGAATAAAACAATCCAAAGTCCGTATTCATGGGCCAGTTCGATGACTCCTGGAATATTCGTGAAAAGCAGGATAATCTCATCGCTAAATAGATAGTATGATACGGCAAGTATGAAAGAAGCATACAAGCCCCACTGCGCCGATAGTGAGAGAGTTTTGTTATAAAGGTGTATATTTCTTGAACCGATGGCCTTCCCGACAAGGAGACTCGAAGCGTTAGCGAATCCATCAAAGCAATAGGCCATCAGATAATGGATTTGAATGAGTACGGCATTGGCCGCCAGTGTCTCTGTCCCGAAAGTGGCTCCCTTGGCCGTAAAAAAATTGAAAACCGTGATCAGACAAATGGTCCTGATGAATAAATCCCTGTTGACCACCATCATTTTTTTCAGGGAAGCCCGATCGAACCCCTCCAGTAATGAAAATGCATCCGGGACGTTAACCGCTTTCCGGATCACCCACAAGCCCAGTAAAAAAGCGGCAATTTCTGATATCAATGAAGCGGCAGCAACGCCTGATACAGACCATGAAAAGCCATTTACAAAAACCAGGCATAAGACAATATTGATCACGTTCATGAAAACTTGTATGAACAAAGATGTTTTGATCTTCGATTTCCCGATTAACCAGCCTAAGATGACATAGTTCAATAATGCAAAAGGCGCACCCCATATCCGGATGCCGAAATAATCTGCAGCAAAGGCGGATACTTCCGATCCCGGACCAATTGCGCCTAACGAAACATGCAAAATGGGTTTTTGGATCACGATAAAAAGAAGACCTATAATCGCCGCTATGAAAAAAGGCCGAATCAAGGCCATCAGGCTTTGCTTTTCATCCCTTGCACCCTCTGCTTGTGCAGCGAAGGCAGATGTACTGACCCGAAGAAAACCAAAAAGCCAATACATCGTATTAAAGATAATCGTTCCGACAGCTACGCCGCCAATATAAGCGGGATCACTCAACCTTCCAACCACAGCCGTATCAACCGCACCGAGCAAGGGCGTACTCATCGTTGAAATCGTAAGCGGAATGGCCAAGGAAAGATACGTTCTGTTATTCATACATGGATGATCTCCTTTTTACATTAAATTTCAGAAAAAACCAAAATTGGAATGACGTTATAAAAATTTGTATTAAAAGTACAAAAAGATTGCAGTATTCAATTTTACTCACTAGAATTGAACTTATCGTGCTCCCCGACAACAGTTGCCAGGAATTCGAGGACCCTAATTGCATGCAATGCCTCTACAAGATTACTTGTGAATCGTTTCAAATAGAACGGGTTAAGCATTTAGATTTTGCCAATCTATGGGATCAATATTTGAATATTAAATGATTGATAACGTTTTCAACTTACAGCGATTATGGGCAGTCCATTTAAATATATCAACTATTGCAAACATGCATCCACTTTTTATCCAGCAAGAAAAAGTAAAGGCGCAAGCCGGAAAATAAAATGCTTGACGGATTCATCCAGAAGGAATAGTATTGCTCGTTGATAATATAACTTTTGAACTAGCTTTGACATATATTCATGGTTATAACAAACTAATTGGGAGTGATCATGATGGGAAGATTGACTGATAAAGTAGCCATTATCACTGGCGGAGCATCTGGCATGGGCAGGGAAATGGTAGACCTATTCACAAAGGAAGGAGCACAAGTCATTGCGGCTGATATCAATGAAAAAGCTGTAGCTGTTGTAAATGAATTGGATAACGTCCATGGAACTGTACTTGATGTATCTTCAGATGAAAGCTGGAAAAAGGTGACGGATGAAGTGATCGCTAAATTTGGCAAAATCGACATTTTGGTTAACAATGCCGGGATATCAACAGAAAAAGGCATTAACGATACGACATTGGCTGATTGGCAGCTAATGTTAAGCATTAATGGATTTGGACCTTTCCTTGGAATGAAACACGTTGTTCCTTACATGGCTAAAGAAGGTAAAGGCGCAGTTGTGAACATTTCTTCCTTTACAGCTCAAATCGGTATGGGCTTAAACTCTTATTCAGCTTCCAAAGGTGCCGTTCGTGCTATCTCCAAGGCAGCTGCAACACAATATGGCCGCATGGGCGTCCGTGTCAATGCCGTATTCCCTGGTATCATCGAAACACCAATGACACAAAAATTAGAAGAGTCAAAAGAGTTAGTGAACCAAATGATCAAGGCAACTCCATTACAACGTTTGGGTCAGCCGGCGGATATTGCAAATGCCGTGCTTTATCTAGCATCCGATGACGCTTCATACGTAACTGGTGCCGAGCTGGTCATCGACGGTGGATACTCCGCTCAATAATAAAAGGCAGAAATGGAAAATCCCATTTCCGGAATCCAGAAACGGGATTTTTAACCTTGGAATAGCTATTGGAGTAATAAATTAAGTCAACACACCAATGAAATAGCCAAAAGACGTAAATACCAAACACCAACTAAATGCTCCTGCACCTGCAAAAATGAAATACTTCCGTTTCTCCATTCCGTTCATTCCGGAAAAATAACTAGCGAAGTGGCGAACACCCGGGATGAAATAAGCAATGATAAGGGTCCATGGACCGTATTTATTGAACCAACTCTCCAGCTTTTCCACCCTTGCAGGAGTCATTTTGATCCACTTACCATACTTTCTCAAAAAAGGCTTACCCACCTTTTTCCCAATGAAATAACTGATCAGCATCCCAGAAATCGAACCAAGAAAACTTACGAGGAATGCCCCTTGGACATTCAAAACAGAAATGGATGACAAATAGCCGACAAAAGTCATCATAAACTCATCAGGTACAGGCAAGCCAATAATCCCAATGGCCAGCAGTGCATATATCGCAAAATAACCATAGTTTGATATTAGTTCTTTTACCATGTCCATCTTTAGTACTCCATCTCAGTCACCCTTTTTACAAAGTAATCCAATTAATAATGCGGGCCTGGTTAACGTGATTACTTCTTTTTAATAGGATAACCTAATTTAACCTAAAATGAGTTGATTTTCATAAAAAAAGTAAAAAAAAGTAGAATAAACACGTTTTATGTTGAAAAACTTGAATGCGAAATGAATATTTGCCAATGATAAAGCGGACTCGATGACCGAGTCCGCTTACGTCTTAATTCACGATTTTTATTTCCTTGATTGGCCAGTACACTAGATTCGCCTTGCCGACGATTTCATCAACGGAAATCGTACCGATTTCACGGCTATCCAAACTATTTTGGCGATTGTCCCCCATAAGGAACAGCTGATCGTCCGGCACTGTCATACTGCCTGTAATATCCTCGAGCTTGAAGGATTCGGTCAGCGGCATTCCTGCCATCTCATTCTTATATTTGTCCAGGTATGGTTCTTTATAAGCTTTCCCATTAATATAAAGCGTATCATCTTTATATTCGATATGGTCACCTGGCAGACCGATAACCCTTTTTATATAATCTTTATCTGCCGTTGCATGAAAAACGACAATATCAAACCGGTCGATGCTATCGATATCGGTTCCAAACTTGGTAAGTACAATTCGTTCGTGGTCTTGCAGAGTTGGCATCATTGACTCACCGTCCACGACAATGGGAGCAAAAATATACGTTCGAATTAAAAAAGCTAGAATGACTGCAATCACAATCGCTTTAATCCATGAAAAAACTTCTTTTCTGTTTTCCAATCGAAGTCCCTCTCTCTGTTTTTTATTCATGCCATTATATCATAATCCTTTCATAATCACGTCATACAAATACCCACATTTTGTACATTATCAATTACTTCCATTTTCCATACTGGATTTCAACGCTTTCCAACTCTATTTCCCTACGTTGCATTTTGGGCGGACAAATCCCATTATATGTACGTACTTTCTCATTAATATCTTCAATTCGATTGTTTAATTCAGATTCTTCTTCATTCATTTTTCTCAAGCGAACCACCTCGGCTAGTGCTTCCCGAATTTCTTTTTGCCATTTTATCCAAAGCGGAAGAAAGCCGGCATCTTTGGCCTTCGCCAAGAAGTTATCATACATATTTCCCGAGAGCGCCGACTCCGGAAGTGGTTTTCCAAAGCCAGGATTATTCTTTAGACCGCCGTTCTTTTCATAATCGAGGAAAATCTGATCCATCCAGTTTACATGCCCCTGCTCTTTGCCCATAAACAATCCCCCTTCAGATCATTTTTACATCTTTTTACAATCATAACATTTTTTATCAACATTCACTCACCTGAAATATCATTCAACACACACTTTCTACTATTATATATGCCTTGCTTTCCGCAAACCATATTCATTCATTCCAATAAAAAAGGATTCCAATATTAACGGAATCCCTTTTTGCCATCTATTTAACAGTGATTTTCCTTGTTACAACTGCCTTATTCTTCGATATATCCGTCACTGTGTAAGTCAATGTATAGGAACCTTTTTTCTTCGTATTTACAGTCCCTGTTATTTTGATCTTACTTGTCAAACTTCCATCCAGATTATCTTTCGCGGATACACCGGATTTGGAATTGAATGTCGAGTTATAGGCAATGGTTTTACTTTTGGCTCCGGAAATGACGGGCTTGGTGCTGTCTATCGTAATCTTTCTGGTGACAGTACCTATATTTTTCGATTGGTCTGTGACTGTATACTTTAATGTATACGTTCCCTTTTTCTTCGTATTTACCGTACCCGTCACCTTGATTTTACTAGTCACGTTGCCATCCAGATTATCTTTCGCCGTTACGCCTGATTTAGGATTGAATGTCGAGTTATAAGCGATGGTCTTACTATTGGCTCCGGAGATGACGGGTTTGGTGCCATCTATGGTGATTTTTCTGGTGACTGTCGCAGTATTTTTCGATTGATCGGTGACCGTATACTTCAATGTATAGGTGCCCTTTTTCTTCGTGTTCACTGTACCCGTCACTTTTAATTTACTAGTCATGTTGCCATCGGCATTATCCTTGGCACTCACGTTTGTTTTGGGATTGAATGAAGAATTAAGTTTGATGGTTTTATTCCCGGCACCTGAAATCACTGGCTTAATCGTATCCTTTATAGGAACCACTGGACTTGATAGCCTATTGGAGATGTAAGCCGATGAAACATACCCCTTCATACTCTTGTCTTCCGTTTGTACGGGATACCAGACAAATTTATTTTCCTTAGACTTGTCATAGACAAATTCACCCGTGATGATCAAGATGGTATCCTTTGACACTGTTTTGTAGCCAGACGAGGTACTTGCTTGTTCCCGTATTTTCACGCTGGACGACGTCACCACTTTGTCTCCTGCCTTGAACCAATAAACAGAGTCATGCGTTTGATCAGCCAGTGTGTATACAAGATTTTTAAAGATGATATTTTCAGTGCTTTCCCGATCATATTGAAAGTCCGTTGTTTTGAATGGATATTTTGCTAGTATTGTATCATTCAAATAGCTTTGGTTTTCTATCTCGGCAAAAACTTCCTCTTGGTAGGCATTCACATTTATTTTCCCGTTTTCCTGGTAAAGTGGACTGTTAACCGGTTTTGTCCCATTGTATGCCATGACAGGGAAATACCAATTTTCGATGACCCTGCGTCCCGCGCCTGTTATTTTCGGCAGATCATAATCATTTCTTGAATACATACCGCTCAGGACCTCGACGCCAGCCTCGATATTGTAGACTATATCATTTTCCAGCTTTTTCTGGTCATACCCAGTTTTATTGGTAAGCTGCATTAGACCGATACCGCCATCGGCGGATATAATCGGTTTACCGTCATCATTAAATTGTCTCCAATCCCCATTTTCCTGTGTAGCCACAGCTTTTACCACTTCAGGGGGGATTTCAGCCTTAATTGCCGCATTCGTCAGTAAGCAGTTAATCTTCTCATGGGAAGGGTTTTCATTCGGTTGGATTTCACCAAATGATGAGCACGCATTGGTTAATCCAGACTCAGCAAAAGCCTGTCCATTGAACATGCTGAATGTTAAACTGGTCAAGATTCCAACCTTCATTATAGATATCTTCATCAATCGTAAACTCCAGTCTATTTATATTTAAATCTATAATTATAGTAACATGATAAACTGGTCATTGCAGGCATAAAAAGGTATATTACCCTAAATTATCTTGTATCTGCCAATTCTCAGAACAAAGGAGCTTACCCATATTTTCGGGAAGCTCCTTTGTTTTCAAATCACAAAACTATGTATGGTGCAAGATCATACGATTACTTCCACCGGTTCTCTTGGTTTCCTTACCAAACACATGATACCCGGTACGATGAAGAAGATAAGCGGCCATACATGAAAGATCGTCAGTATACCTGTAATGATCAATAAGATTCCTGCTGGCTTCGCTTTACCTCCTTTTAATAGAAAGATAGCGATCAAGCCGCCTGCTAAGGCAAGGAACAATGATATGATACCCGCCCATAGTATGCCCATGAATAACTTGATAGACATATCAACCTCAGACGTTGAAAACTGTGAATCTGTTATGGATGAGTAGTCCACCATTTCCGTCAAATTGATACTGTTGATATAAATTGCCGCTAAAATCGTCACGATCAAAGAAATCGCAGCGATACTCACGCCAATGATACTTAATACGAATTCCCATGTGCGTTTCAATTGCTTCGCCCCCCTAGAAAAGTCACTTATATATAATACCCAATCCGGGAAGGAATAAAAGTCTTTTATACCTTCATCGACAAAATCCTGATAAGTTCATTTGGCATTATCATCAATAAGACAAATGATCGTAAAATTAATCCGATGAAAGGACCAATCTGAGCTTGACTCTTCTCAAAAAAAAGACAGGTGATAATCAAAAAAAAACACCCATCCATCCTTAAAAAGCTGCAAAATGGAAAACGGCCTGGATAACAGAGGCTAAAATACGTTCCTCTTCGCAATCAGCGCCACCATTTGTTCGACAGAAGGTTCTTTGGGCATCATATCCAGTGAAAATCCTAATTCTTCAAGTCTCTGGCCAGTACTTTTCCCGATTACCCCGATGGAGGCGTGATTTAGCAACGCTTCAACATCCACGTCAGCCTTGTTCCCGTATTGCATCAGCACATCGACTGAATGCCGATTCGAAAAAAGTACCGTATCAACAGCTTTCTCGACTAGCATTCTCGGAAGAATTTCAAGGAATCTTTCATCGACAAATTTATCGATGGATTGAAAATAATCCCCGTCCCCGTAAGCAGGATCTCTTTGGTCCTTGCTGCGATCTCCAATGACCAATAAGGTTCCGGCTTCTTCCATCTCGGATTTGAGCTCGGCCATTAGTCCACGTTGCTGTATAACCATCTTCGATTTTCTTGATATTACATAAAGTTTTGAAGAAATACGGCGGAAATCAATAGCATATTCAGTGAGTAAATCCAAGAATCCATGGACACTTTCAGGTGAAGTGAAGAGAATGCGATCATATAAAAGAAAAGAGAGCAGCTGACTTTCATCTATTTTCACTTTTGCAGTCATCCATTTAGGAAACTCGATGACATCGCCCCCAAGTTCAAGCAGGGCTTCGGCCATGGAACTCTTTGCCGTTCCGGTTCGGGCCACTAAAAATTGTTGTCCGTATAGTGGCTTCTTTTCGAACCATTGCAGTTTTCCCCTAAGTGAAATGATATCTCCGACCAAGGTAATTGCAGGGTTTTGAAGCGACCTTTCATTTACCCTTTCGACGATATCGTCCAATGTCCCCTCGACCGTTTCTTGTCTTCCATATGTACCCCATTGAATGACGAGCACCGGCGTGTTCCCGGCCTTTCCATTACTAATCAAATTTTCGCGGATATAGGGAAGGTTGGTCACTCCCATATAAAATGCTACAGTATCTATACTATGTACAAGACCTTTCCAATCTATATCCTTCTTCGTACGGTCATGGCCTGTCACCATCGCAAAGGAACGTCCGTAATCCCGATGCGTAACGGGGACTCCTGCATACATGGCCGCGGCAATGCCTGAGGTGACCCCCGGAATGATTTCAAATGGGATCCCTTTATCTTTTAACGTTTCCGCTTCCTCCCCAACTCTTCCAAAAACGGCAGGGTCGCCGCCTTTCAAACGGACGACGCGATGTCCTGCCGATGCATTGGACACAAGCAGTTCATTGATTTCCCCTTGACTGATGCCATTCGTATATGGTGTCTTTCCGCAATATATCAACTCACAATCAAGAGTGGCAGCCTCCAATAGTTTGGGATTTAGCAGCCTATCATATAATATGATATCCGCTTTTTCAATCGCCTTTTGACCTTTTACGGTAATCAGGCCCTCATCACCCGGCCCTGCCCCGACAAAATAGACCTTGCCTTTGGTCATACCACTCTTCCCCCTATCTGCTTGCAATTCCCTGATAATACTTCACCAGCTCCACCATTGCACTGCCCATCCGTTGGTCTTCAGGATAAATGACCCGCTCAATTCCTTCATCGATTACGACCTGCGCCGTCACTTTTCCGACTGCAAGAGCAATTACCTCGGATGTAAACAAGTCGATTATTTTATCCTCCACACCTTGCTCACGGACAAACTTCATTAAGTTACGCGGCTGCGGTGCACTTGTGAACACAACGGAATCAATTTTTCCTTCAAGGATTTCTTGGGTCAGCTGTTGCATCGTTTCTTTTTCGGGCGGTATATGTTCGTATGGAAGGATTTCATTATGTTCCACTTTTTGTTCATCCAACCAGTTCATCAAAAGAGGCGCTGGATCGCCGTGAAGCTGCAAAGCGACCTTTACATCTCCAGACAGATGGCCTTCCAGATTGCGAACGAGCCCTGCCGTACTGCCATCATCATCACGGATTAATGGCTGCAGTCCGAGTTTTTTTAGCATATTCACCGTTTTATAGCCCCGAGCAGCTATCTTCATAGACATCAAAGCTTCTATGAAACGATCTCCCGCTTCCATCTTCACTGCCGTTTTATATAATAGTTCCGTCCCCACTCCCGTCGTGAGGATGATCCAATCGAACTCCCCTGCCATCAATCGGGTGACATCTTCTTCTAAATGGGAATCATCAAGGAATACCGTCCCCTGTGCCGGACGAACAAGCGGGACTCCCCCAAGATTATGAACAATCTTACTAAGTTCTTCCGTCTTCCTCGCTCCCAATAAAGCAATGGTCTTGCCATTAAGCTTACTCATCCATGTTCCTCCTATATGTACATTCAATTAAATCTATCTCACCCATTATACAAATTTTCAGTCTTTGAAACTATGGAAAACATATGACACTTCAAAACCCATGTCTTTTCTTTTATCTTATTTAAAACCATTGAACCCCATACAGCCAGTTTAAGTACCCCTACAAATAATCTCAATGATCATTTCCTCATATCCGAATATACAAGCATTAAATCGGCTACCTCTTCACCATCACACGAGATGCAATGTATGGCAGCCGACTTAATGAATGCTTCACCATCAAGTTTCCCCACTTCGTTCACCATTGAAATTACAAATATATCATCTTCCAGGTATTTAATAAAACCTTGAACATCCCCGTAACCACTATTGAAAAGTTCAACAGAAACCATGAAGTTATTTTCATGTGCAAAATCCAGAAAACTCAAAAGTAAATCTTCATTTCCATCAACGAATTCAATATGATTTTGTTTTTTTTCCAAATATAATTTCTTGATTTTCTTAATGTATTTCGTATTGACATTCATTTGGTGGATGCTGTCCATATAAAGCAAACTGTAACCATCATACATCCCTGTTGAAGCAATATTAGCTACCACGACAAAGACATCCGACACTTTTAAGATCATAGCCACACCGAATTTCCTTACATCATTTGCATCCGAGTATAATTCGACAAGTTCTTCTCTTTCCGCTATCTTAAGCAAATGTTTTTTCATCATTTAATTCCCTTTCTCCAAAATGTTATATATTCCCCTTTCTCCATGAAACGTCCATTTCCTCCCTTAACTTTTTTACCCAGTAAAAAAGACTGCCACCAGGACAGCCAGATTCAAGATTTTCACTTATTAATTTTTGTGCAAGGCCCTTAGGGCAATTTGCTCATGTTCCTTTTTCACAAAAACATCATATTGAGCAGTTTCATGGCGATTTTGAATGTGCTCGGAACCTAAATTCATAGGCGTTTTCGTTTTGAAATGTATCCCTTCGCTTTCCAATTTCGCTATCACCTTAAAATAATTATCATGTCCGAATGCCGTATAGATACACGTCCAATATTTATAGGAAATTAATTTAGCAGTTAATACACATGCAAACGCGACAACAAGTATTCCAATTATGATAAACACTTTTTTAGCTCCTTTTCATTTCGGATCTTTCGGTATTGTCATCCATTACACTATATTCTTTGCCCTATACACTATTTCCTTTTTAAACTGAACTTCTCTTTAACCAGACCAATCTCCCATAAAAAAGAGACCCCAGTTTCAGGTCTCCATCTACACATCAACTTTTATTTTTCCGGCACGTTACAAGAACCGTCCGTACATGCTTCGCCTGCTGCTGGATCATTCACCATTTGAAGCGGATTTTCCTCAGCCCAAACCTTTTTCAGCGTATCCAGGAACGCCTCTGTTGGCTGAGCGCCGGAGATGCCATACTTTCGGTTAATGACAAAGAATGGAACACCTGTAATTCCCAGCTGACTTCCTTCTTGCTCATCCCCTCTTACTTCCGCCGTGAATGCTTTCCCTGCCAGCATGGCTTCCGCCTCAGATTTTTCAAGGCCGGCTTCTTCAGCCAAACTGGCCAATGTAGCATGATCGCCAATATGTTTGCCTTCCGTAAAGTATGCTTGGAATAGGCGTTCATTCATTTCATTCGCTTTACCTTTTGATTCAGCAAAATGCATCAAGCGGTGGGCATCAAACGAATTCGTTAAGACCACCTTGTCCAAATGATAATTAAGTCCCAATTCTTTTGCCTGTTGGGTCAGGTTTTGGCTGCTCGCTTCCACGTCGGCTTGCGACATGCCGTATTTCTTCATAAGCATTTCAGTTTGGGTCATATTGATATCCCGTTTTGCCTCTGGATCCAACTCAAAACTGCGGAACGTAACCTCTACCTGATCTTTATTTTCAAATTGTTTTAAAGCCTCTGCAAATCGATGCTTCCCTATATAACAAAACGGACATTGATAATCCGACCAAATTTCTACCTTCATGTGAATACCCCCTCATTTTAAATGCAATCGCATTAAGCACATTATATATTTTAGGGTATCCTCTTGCAAGGATATTACCCTAGACACTCATTTTCAAAATTGGTGAAGTCGACCTTTTTCATGAATTCTTCTAATGTATAGCCCTTTAATAGGCGCAATGTTTCCTTTTCGGCTTCGTTCATGATTTCCTCCAAAGCCGTATCCAACTGCTTCACGACTTCACCGCATTCGCTCGTCTCCATACACACAAGACATTCCGGCCGTACCGTTTGATACACATCGGCCAAAGTAAGCTGTGACGCAGGCACCTTCAAGCTATACCCGCCATCCCTGCCTTCCTTAGTTTCGACGATCCCCGCAGATGCTAGCTGAGCCATCACCTTTCTTAAAAAAGTGGCATGTGAATTCACCTTTAAGGCGATTGCCGAACTTGTCAGGAGCCTTTCGCTTTGTGCGAGCCAAACCAATGAGTGAATGGCAATAGCAAACCGCGGCGGTCCAATTTGATTGTTGCGATTACCTGAAGACATGCTTATCCCCCCTTATACCACAGTCCATAGTAAGCCCATTATACTATGTTACGTTCTCTTAGAACAAATGGACTCTTTGACTTAATAAGCCAGGGATATTCCTTGGCTTATTTTTTCAAGCTTTAAATCGATTATTTTGACCGTTTAGCAGCATTTTTCGGCCTTTACCTGGAAATTCCGGCCGATACGCAGCTTTATTCGACCGTTTCACGGGATATTTCGATACTACTGGATGATTTGCACAATCTCATATAAATAAGCTTCTTCCGGTGCCTTTATTTTCTTCGACTCTTTCAAGTCGATCACCGGCACGGGTTCACCTTTATAGCTTCCTTTTTTTAATGTACCAGTAATGGTGTACCAATCATTCGTCTTCATCCCTTCCACATTTCCGTTGACCATATATCCGTATAACGTTGCATCCACTACACAGCAGGACATGGAGAGGCGGGAGATGGCCATTTGTTTTTTCGTAAATGTATCCTCACGATATATGAAACCCGAAAGTTCTATTTCCTTCCCCTCGATCGTATCGAGGTTATTCAGTAAATCATCCAGTACTTCAAAATAATTATCATCCGTTACGGAGATTTTCTCCTCATTCGCATGTTTCCCTGAATCATACGAACTTACCTTCTGTGCCTGCTGCTTCGCCATCCCTCTATTTTCCAGCACTTCCCCGCTTAATGTAAAGTCAGTCAGGATGAAGCCAAGAAGAATCGGAACAAAGAACAAACTATATTTCAGGACCAACGATGAAGACTCTCCATTCGATTCGCAGTCACAATGATGTACACCGTGTTTTTGTTTTTTCAGCCGGAGTAGACTGATGACTAAAAATGCAAAAAGCGCCGCCAATGCATAGGGAACCATTTTAGGTGCAATCAATTTCGTTAAATGACCAGAAACATACAATTTAAAAATCATGAGACCCAATCCAAGCAGCAGTAAGCCCTCAAGTTTTTGGATAAAATATCGTTTCATCACACTCCCCCCTTACTGATCAATCCGCCAGCAATCAGGCATAGGCTAAAGACAACGGCGAAAACAAGCAATACATATGTGATGACAAAGCTCCGTTTAAAGCAGGACATCATGATCAGGACATTTTTCAAATCCAGCATGGGCCCAAATACAAGGAAACCGAGTATGGAGCCTGGCAGAAAACTATGGGAAAAGGAAGCGGCAACGAATGCATCAGCTGACGAGCAGAGCGAAAGCACAAAAGCTATTCCCATCATCAACGCCGTCCCTTTTATCGGCGCCTGCCCTATATCGGCCATTACTGTTCGATCCATAAGCACTTGAAATAGGCTGGCAAACAAGGCACCGATGATAAAGTATCTGCCGACCATAAAAAATTCCTGTGAGGTATGAACGATGAAGCTTGTCCACTTACTGGAGGGAATATCGTGGTGATGATCGTGAACTGGTACTATCTTCTCCTCTTTGACCACATCTTTATTGCTGAATATATAAATGAATAAACCTACGATCACGGCCGTTAAGACACAGAGAATGATTCTCCCGTATAGAATGGACGGATTATTTTGAAACGCATAATAAGTTGAGCCGAACACTATGACATTCAATATTGGGGCCGTTACGAGTAAGACAACACCTGCATGTACCGGAATACCCTTTTGAACGAGCCTCCTCACGACCGGAATGATGGCACATTCGCAAACTGGAATGATCAACGCTGCCCCGATTGCAGCAAAAATGGCCGTCAAGGGGCTTTTTGGTATCATCCGCTGAATGACTTCTTCACTGATGAACAGCTGGATGAACGAAGATGCAATGGCACCGAGGAACAGGAATGGAATCGATTCTAAAAACAACCCCAAAAATACGACGCACACAGAATGCAGCATCGGGTAGCCCGAGAAATCAATTACTTTTGGCATAAACACATCGCCTAGAAAAAAGAATGCCAGCAGCAAAAACAACAGCGTCCATAACAGCAAATTGACCGTGTATCGTTTCAATAGCATGTTCAACCACCTCGCAAATCATAATTATTACGATTTAAGTTTTGATTCGGTCTAGTCTATGCTTTTGATAGGATGAACATGACAAAAAACAGAAGAAGAATGGAAGACAATCTTCCACCCTCACTTATTTCTTCGATATAGATCCCTAGTCTTGTAGCCCTCTCCTAGAATCATTTTCATTTCCTGGCGCCGCTTTACTTGGGTCGCCTCTTGTTTTGCACTATAAACGTAGCGAGCCCAATCTTTACGATATCCTGGTGTAAGGGATTGATAGAACGCAAGTAAATCAGGGGAATCCTGCAAATCTTTCTCAATCTCCTGAATCATTTCGATATAATCATCAACTGATTGGCTTGCTTTGGTAGATGAACGGTTTCTATTTTTCGAATCTTCTTTTAGCCCGACTACGGTAAAGACTTCATCCAATCCAACCATACGTGCAAACTTTATGTCACTTGAGCCAACATAACCGTTTTCATCCGCACCAAGGCCCTGCATCAAATCATCACGATGAATATATGTAGCATATTCCTTATTCCCCTTCTTGGGATATGCCACATACATATAACCGTTTTTACTCAAATGATTTTTCTCTATCACCTTATTCACGATTCTTTTTAAAGAATCCATATCTAATACAAAGGTAAATATAAGATCATACGCACCTTCTTTAAGCTCTGTATCGTAATTCGGCAGCTCCGCTAAATAATCCGCCCCGGATGGTATATCCAAGACTGCCACCCGTTTATATCTATGTAAATTCAGTTTTCCGACTATTGTTTTAGTCATCGCATTCACCCGACCATTTCGTTCAGTTTATCTTCAGTTTAAAAGTTTCCCATTTGGTCCGCAACTTTTGATAGTCTATCCTATTTAAAACGGCAAAAAAAAGACGAAGAGTAAACCCTCCGTCTTTTTTATTACAGGGCATAGATTTAGAATTCCCCCAGCTGTAAGCATATAAATTTTTTTACCCTTCTCTTTTCAGTAATGAAGTTACTTTTAATAAAAAACATCTCTATTTTTTATGATAAACTTATATGGTAGAGTGTTATGAAAAGAAGAAACTCCTGCCTGCTCTTTTTTTTGACTCACCTTATATGAACATTCGTGATTTCTGTTAACCACGTAATGGGGTCAATTACAGGCATAAACCTAAGTTATGCGCATAGCATGATAGGGTATCGCTGCTCAAGAAAAATCAAATACCTGGAAATGCAGACCTGACTTCAGATCTATTTCATCCGTTAACAAGCAGAAGAGCCGATCTTTGAATCCTGGTCTTACCAATGAAACAAACCTTTTCGAGGTATCTCTTAACACTCTCACTCAATAGAAGCCTTCCTTACAAGCATGATGTCGCACCCCTACAATCATGAATCACACATATCCCAGCAATGAATCGAAATCATGAATCCATTTGTTCTCCAGATCGGTTTAGAGTGTTTTTTAATAATTCACCATCTTCTTAGTTTTTTATGCATTCGTCATGCAGTCCGATATCCCTTTATTTTTCCTATATCAAAAAATCAGTGATGCTTTCAAATGGGGTGTCACAAATGGGGGAGTTCATATGAATTTTATCGAGTATGATTTGCTATTTGCATCAAGAAACCAATTAATAGAGGAAATTACGGATTTGGATGAAAATATGCTGCACCATAGGCCTGTGCCTGAAGTATGGAACGTCGCCCAAATTTGTCATCACTTATATCTCACGGAACAGGTATTTACTGAAGCTATAGCTCATGGCCTTGGCGAAAGGGATTTTCATAATATCATTCAAAAAAACATTTACTTCGTTACTGATAGAACAAGGAAATTCACATCCCCTGATATCATTTCACCCTCTCCAAACCCATTTCAATTATCGAACCTCATGGATTTACTGGGAGAATCAAGGGATCGATTATTACAGGTTCTTTATGATATGGATACAGATACCGTCTTAAATAGAAAGAAGGCCAAGCATCCGCTGTTCGGGGACCTATCTTTGGATCAATGGATTGAATTATTATCCTTACATGAACAAAGGCATGTCAAACAAATACAAGAAATAAAGGCCGCCCTTATTTAAGCCTTCAATGACAATATCGGCCATAATTATTCGTAATCAGCGGTCGACAAGCTAAATGGAGCATACGCTTTGTTAGTCATACCTATCGATTTTCAAACAAATAAAGAGACCACTTCATTTTGTGGTCTTCTTTCATGCATACTATAGAATCGAACGCAACTGTCATGGGCTACATAGAGTGCTCGAAAAATCAAATGGATAGATAGACAGAACCCATATTTATCTATCAAGATAATACTTTTAGTTTCCTTTTGATCTGTGTTGCGAAGATTTCAAGACAGATTGCAATTATCAGGATAAAATAAGTGATTGCTCCAATTTCACTCAAGTCAAAGTAAAATCCACTTGCCATGAACATATCGAAGCCGATTCCTCCTGCGCCTGCAGCTGCCCCCATTGCTACCGCCACTGCAAAATTGATTTCAAAGCGCATGAAAGTCCATGAAATGATGTAAGTGATCGAAGATGGAATGATGACTTGGAACACGATCTGCCACCAATTCGCACCGCTTGCTTGCAGAGCTTCTATAGCACCTTTATCAATTTCCTCGAAGGATTCCGAGTAGGCCTTTACAAGGTAACTTATGGAGTGAAACGTCATCCCTATAACTGCCGCAACACTGCCCAATCCTGCTGCGACTGCAAAAATGAGTACCCATAACACGGTAGGAACGGCTCTAATCAGGGCAACCGATCCCTTTATGATAACCGATAATGGCTTGGACGAGATATTTCCAGCCGCTAATAGTCCCAACAACATGGCGATGATTGCACCAAATAGTGTCGTTAAGAAAGCTAAACCTAATGTAATCGACACTTGATAAAGCGCTTGAGTAAAGGTAAAGTGCTTCAAATGCGGCTCAAGAAACATGGTCTTCAAATTGTCGACGGTCAATAATAGCGCGTCCCATAGTTTAACATCCTTATAATCAAAACTGGCAAATGCATAAATAGTCAAAACTGCAAGTACCAGCACACTCAACCTAATGGCGATTGAAGATTTCGAGAAGGGCTTTTTGGATAATCGTTCAAGTAGCATTTTATCTAACTCCTGGCCAGTAGGAGAAGGAAATGGTTTGATTGGACCCTCTGCCTGCATTATAAAATCACCCTCCTCACATAATTTGAGATCAATTCAATACTTAATATCGAAATGATGATCGTAATGACGACAAGACTGGCAATGTCATAACTCAAGTTTTTATAATAAAGATTAAACGTAAAACCAATACCCGATCCTGTAAGCAGTCCGACCAATGTTGCATTCCTGATATTCGTTTCAATCATAAAAAGTACCCAGCTGATCATTTGCGGAATTGTTGAAGGGATAACAGACTGCGAAATGACGGTTAGATAACTTGCGCCGGTTGTCTGCAATGCTTCTACGGAACTGCAGCTCACTTCATCGATCGTTTCGATGAAAGCTCTTGTTAAAAAACCGAAAGATCCAAAAAACAAGGCAAAATAACCGGTCAAGGAACTTTGTCCAAATGAAAATAACAGAACCAACGCCCATATTGAGACATCAATATTCCTAAATAAAACCGCTACCCCACGGCTAAAACCTCCGAAAAAAGCATTCACTCTTGTCGTATTGGAACCCAATATTGCAAATACAAAGGCCAATATTCCCGCGAATGTTGTTGCAGCAACGGATATTAAAAGTGTTTCTTTCAGCTTTATCAAAATATCTGGCAGTTTGGTAAGCGACTCTTTTGTTGGATAAAAATTCGATAACGACCATTGTATGGCCTTAGGAACGGAAGTAACCCCTTTTGCGATGCTGAATTCTGTAATGATAATGGAAACAGCCGTCACAGCTCCAATAAGCAAAAACAATACAAGTGAATTTCTTCTCTTTTTTGCAAAAACATCAGCCGACATGGGAACCTCCCAAATCAAAAATCAACTTCCCTTCATCTGATCCATAAATCTGATGGATATCATTCGAGGTTATATTTTGAGTTGTGCCATTGAAAACAACCTTGCCACCATTCACACCGATGATTCGATCCGAATATTTCAGGGCAACATCGACTTGATGCAGGTTGACTACTACCGTGATTCCCATGGAAGTGCAGATATTCCTTAAATGATCCATAATCACTTTGGAAGAATTCGGGTCAAGAGAGGCAATCGGTTCATCGCACAATAGCAATTTAGGATTTTGGATAAGTGCCCGAGCAATTCCAACCCGCTGTTTCTGGCCTCCGCTCAACTGATCGGACCTTTTATAGATTTGATCTTCCAGACCGAGAATTTGGAGAACTTTAGCTGCCTGAAGTTTCTCCTCTTCGCTATAAAGGCCAAGGATTCCAGCCAGTGTAGATTTATAGCCTAATCGTCCATGCAGGGTATTTTCAATCACACTTAGTCTATTTACAAGATTATAATGTTGAAAAACCATCCCTATTTTCCTGCGTACCTTCTTTAACTCCCTTTTATTCACCTTGTATACATGATCATTATCAAAAATGATTTCTCCGCTAGAAGCATCGATCATCCTATTGATGCATCGAAGAAGAGTTGATTTCCCTGCCCCAGATGGCCCTATGATCGAAACGAACTCTCCTTCTTTCACAGTGAAGTCAATATTGGATAACGCCTTTGTACCATTTCCAAAATGTTTTGAGACATTTTTCACTTCCAATAATGTTTTCATGTATGATCCTCCTACATTCTACTGCCCTTATTTAGATAATTCCCGAATTGGATTGAACCAGTCATCCTCAACTTCTACCAATCTTTCTTTTCCGCTCACCCGTTTAAATAGACCTGATAACTTAGAATCTTCTGGTACAAAAACTTTCTCGTTATTTGCTATTTCATCAGACATCAACGTTTCAAGAATTTTTTCACGTGTTTCCTCACTGACTAATTCGGTGTTAACAACGAAAGGTGCATTCAAAACTGGAGTCACTGAAATGAGTGAGAATGTCTTATCTACAACTGTGTTGAAGGGTTCAGCTGCATCCTTCTTTACTTTATACACGGCACCTGCTTTATTTTCTTCCCCATCAGCCAGCTCCACATAATTATTGACACATGTGTCACAAAAAGCTGCCACTTCCGCTTTCCCGGTTAAAAGATTTACAGCGGATCCTTGGTGTGAACCGCCATAAAGCACTTCACTGAAGAATTTATCTTTCCCGCCTTCCAATAAATCCTCGGCCTTTAATTCCTTAAACTTATCTTGCTGCGAAAAATAATCAACGATTCCTGTGGAAGGAACTTTGAAGCCAGATGTAGAGCTATTTGATACGAAGGAGAACTTTTTCCCTTGGATACCGTCTATCTTGTATTCGCCGTTAATTTTATAGTCATCTGCATTTTGAACAGCCAGCCAGCTTTTATAGACTGCATCATCCAACGTACCTGATTCACCGCTTGGAACAACTAGAGGTTGAACCTTATCGTTTTTGTTATTTGCTTCAATATAGCCTTGTGCCCCCAGGAAAGCTAAATCTGCGTTTCCATTAGCAATTGCCTCGATTGCAATGTTATAATCCGTAGTGGTCTTATGTTCGACTTTCTTTCCTGTGGCATCCTCTAAGATCTTCCCGATTTCATCGCGGGCTTCCCCTAAATCTTCCCCGGATTCATTTGGCAGCCATGCTATGGTTAATGTATCATCTTCATTTGCACCTGTTGAACTACTAGAAGAACAGCCTGTAAACACCAGTAACATAACTAACATCAATATGGACATCATCGATTTTTTCACGTTAAATTTCCCCTCCAGTTTAAAAGATCTTTTCTTATTTCGGTCACTTCCCATATAACAATACCGGTACAATACTAACCTGTTGTTAAGAGGGCTGAATATTCAGTAAA
The DNA here is from genome assembly GCF_042727425.1 of Peribacillus sp. NPDC060253. NCBI lineage: Bacteria > Bacillati > Bacillota > Bacilli > Caryophanales > Bacillaceae > Peribacillus > Peribacillus sp. NPDC060253. The sequence goes on along the minus strand of NZ_JBHXAS010000005.1, from coordinate 24,791 downwards.
ATTTATGTGAATCAATCGTTAAATTTATTGAACAGCTTGAGTAAAGCATCCATTCTGTATGCTGTATTCTTTATTTACTAACCGATTCATGAACTCCAAGTCATGAAAAATGCCCAGCATGGTCGTTCCTTCGTTCATTAGCTGTTCCAGCAGGGTTTTTACCTTCACTTTAGAATCGTGATCCAAACTTGCTGTCGGTTCATCCAACAGGAGGAGCCTCGGCCTTTTCACCATTGCTCTTGCTATATTTAACCTTAGCTTCTCTCCTCCTGAAAAGGTAGCAGGGTAACTGTCCCATAGCTCTGTTCCTATTTCAAAGTGGTCGAGGATTTTTTCTGTTTCAATATTGGCCATTTCCCTGGTTTGTCCCATTTCAAGGATGGCCCCGGTAACGAGCTCCCTTGCTGTAGTCCTTGGCATGACATTTAAAAATTGGGACACATAGCCTATCTCATGCTTACGCAGGTAAATCATTTCCCTTTCAGTAGCTTTTGCTAGATTAATCGCACCATAGTGGGAAGATTCATACCAGATGTCTCCTTCTTGAACCTGATAGGTACCATAAATCGATTTTAAGATCGTTGATTTTCCGCTGCCGCTCTTGCCTGTAATGCCGATAAATTCCCCTTTTTTCACTGTGATCGTAATGTTGCTAACCGCATGGATATGCTTGCGTTGATTATGTAAAATAAAAGACTTGGATAAATCTTTGATCTCCAATATGTTCTCCACTTTGCCACCCGCTTTCTAAAATTTAAATCCTGTAATTCGTTTTTTGAATCAATTTCCCATCTACGATCACAGTTGTTATGACAGGGAAATCACCAGAAATTTTTTCAATAATAAGTATGTCAGCCTTTTTCCCTTCGTGAATCGATCCAATTTCGTCTTCCATCTTGACTGCCTTTGCGGGATTAATCGTAACTAGCTTAAACATATCGACAAGGTCCATCCCATGGTTTTCAACTAATTCAAACATTGAATGGAGCAGGGCTGCAGGGTAATAATCACTGCATAATATGTCTATACTTCCATCTTGAATAGCTTCAGAAGCACTTAAGTTCCCGCTGTGAGAACCTCCCAAAAGCACATTGGGTGCACCGGCTATGGTATACATCCCCATATCATGGGCCTTACGGGCAATCTCAAGTGTGATTGGAAATTCACTTATACTCGTTCCAAAGCTGTGAACCAATTCAAGCTTCTCTATTGAATCATCATCATGTGAGGCAACGGCAATATTGTTTTCTCTTGCTAGCAGTGCAATTTCCTTCATTCTTTCAATCGTCAGCTTTTCTTTCACTTGATGAGTCCGGATCATCACATCAATGGCTTCATCACTATAATCGTTATATCCTCTTAAAGTGTTTCGATAAATCTCTAGATGCCGATACTGCCCTTGTCCTGGAGTGTGGTCCATGAATGAGACCAGATGCACCTTCTTTTCCGAAACATATTCTTTTAAACTATCAATATCCTCCAAATTATCGATTTCATAACGGGCATGAAACCGATGACGGACCAGGTGCTTCATCTTATGTGTTTGATCAATTAAGTCAATAAGCTTTCTTACATTCTCAGGCTCCCGAATTGGCTTATATGCGTATTCAGTAGATTTATAGAGAGATAGAGAGTGAAACATGGTCGTAATCCCATGCGTAATCAGTTCCTTTTCCGTTTCCCTTAAGCTCAAATGAAAATTCATTAAAGAAGTGGGGCGCGGCGCAGTCATATGTTCAATATAATCCGAATGGAGATCAATAAAACCAGGTGTAACATATCCCCCCAAAGCGTCCAGCACCTCCATCTCAGGACTCGTTTCGATTTCTCCCACAGGTGCAATCCGGCTAATTCTATCATCCTTAATTAAGAGATCATGGTCCATCAATATCGAGTCTTCCGTTATTATTTTTCCATTTTTAATCAGCAACATTGTCTTTTCCCCCATTTTCCTTTAGTTTCTTTTACAGCAGTGAGTGTACTAATTGCTGGGTATAAGAATGCTGCGGATCTTCGAGAATTTGATCTGTCAAACCCTGCTCGATTACTTTACCCTCCAGCATAACGAGCGTACGGTCTGCAAGCATTCGGATTACGCCCAAATCATGGGATACCAATACAATGCTAATATTCAAATCTCTTTGGAGGCCTTTAATTAAGTCCAATACACTTGCTTGAACTGATAAATCCAAACCTGTGGTGACCTCATCCAAAAGCAGTATCGGTGGATTGTTGGACAATGCTTTTGCTATCTGGACCCGTTGCTGCATTCCGCCTGAGAAATTCCTTGGTTCTTCTTTCATTCGATGAATGGGAATATTGACTGCTTCAAGAAGCTCGGCCCCTCTTGTTTCCATGCTACCAACATGTCTGTTCCCAGCTGAAATTAACTTCTCAGCAATATTGCCTATCGAGGAGAAATTCATTTTCAATCCTAGAATAGGGTTTTGATAAACCTTCCCCATTAGATGGTTTCGAACGAATCTTTTTTTCTGGGCAGACTCCATGAATAAATTCTTTTTTCCATCCTCAAAGCCAGCCACATACATGTCTCCGTCGGTTACTTCTTCATCAAAATACAAACTTTTCATTAAAGTGGATTTGCCACTGCCGCTTTCCCCTACAATTCCGAGAACTTCTCCGTGATGCAAATCGAACGTAACACCTCTACAGGCATATACCGTCCCGCATTCGTGACAATAGTTTTTCGTCACTTTTCCTAATTTCATATAATTGCATGTTGAACATCCGTTTCCATACTGTTTGTTCAGCTGTTTAACTGATAATACAGGTACCTCAAGCACAGACATTTATTTCACTCCCGATATTTGTTTTTGATTGACCATTTCAAGACAATTGCTTGTATCATTGCATTGGAAATACGTTTCCCCTGATTCCCCATCAACAAGTTCATCCAAAAACAAATCATTGGAACCACAGAGAATGCAAGCATGATTTGTAAAGGACTCAATTTCAAATGCATAATCATCAAATGCTAAAGATGATACATTTGTATATGGAGGTAATGCATATACCTTTTTCTCCCTACCTGCACCTAACAAAATGAGCGCTTCACTATCGTCTAGCTTGGCATTATCGAATCTTGGTATTGGACTTGGTGCCATGACATACCTGTCGTGCACCATTACCGGATGGTCTGCATCCGTCGCCATTATTCCGTACTTCATAATTTGTTCAAATAACATCAGCCATGCTCCGCTATACTCTCTCTCAGCATGCAGCTTTTTCGTTTCTTGTTCGCTCGGTTCAAAATTCCTTAAAGGTTCTGGTAACGGAACTTGAAGAATTAAAATTTGGTCTCGTTGTAGCGGCACTTCCGGCACCCTATGTCTAGACTGGATTAAAGAGGCATCTGCTGTGCTTTCCGTTGTCCTTACCCCAGTGGTGTCAGATACGAGTTTTTTTATGTTAACGGCATTAACGGATTCATCCGAGCCTTGGTCGATCACCTTAAGGACGTCATCCTTTCCGATCAATGACAATGTCAACTGCAGTCCGCCCGTTCCCCAACCACGCCCAATCGGCATTTCCCTTGAAGCGAATGGGACTTGATAACCGGGAATGGCAATCGCCTTCAGTGTTGCTCTTCTAATTTCCCGTTTCGACCCTTCATCAAAGAATGCGAAATTATAGGTTTTATTCATGCAATCCAACCTCCTGCTCTGTAGTCTTATCTTTCGACTTCCGAATGCTATCAAGCTTGGATTGGAACGTAACATAATGAGGCATCTTCAAATGGGAGATAAAGCCCGTTGATTCCACTGAATCTATATGATAAAGAACGAATTCCTCGTTGTGACTTGGAAACTCCTTGTTTGGTTTTTCCAGGCAATTATCCAAGATGCCCATTGCAATTGCTTTTGTTTCATTTTGTCCCATGCACATGCCATAACCAACTTCAAACTCTATTTCTTTTTTGCCTTGGTCTTTCTCTACCGTAAGCGGAATGAGCATCTCTACCTCCGTTGCTGTGAAGTCTCCAATATAATAGCTATCTTCCTCTTGCCCTTCGTCCAGCAGCGGGTGATCGAGATGGACAGGCAGCTGCCCTACGCGTAGCTCCCCTACTGTCGGGTGCAGTGCACCATATCCTCGAATGACTGCATAAGCAAGTGATGTCACTGCACCGGTTTGGCCTCTTGTTAAAATTTGCAGGCGTTCACTCCGCATTGAAGGAAACTCTAGACTTTTCCTTGTAACATCCCCAGGCTGCAAATCATTGTTTTCACAGCCTGCTAATAAGCCTTCACTTCTTAAGTAGTCCAAAACTTTAGGCAAATGGTTTAAATCACCCATATGGTCCTGATTTTCGATTGAATGATTCTCATCCTGAAAAGCTCGTAACCAATCTTGAATGCTTATATCCGATTCTTGCTCTAACTCCGAATCTAGTAACCGATGTGTATAATCGGTCGTAGCACCTAAAATCTGGCCGCCAGGTACATCCTTAAAACTAGCTGATATCCGCCGTTCCACTTTCATATTTTCAGAACTGATCACTCGTGAAACATGTTTTCGCGGCAAAGTAGATCGATAGGCCCTTAAAAGGAAAACAGCTTCTTCCGGATTGCCTTCAGCCTGTTTAATAGCAAGTGCAGCCAGTGTTTGATCATACAAACTGCTTTCTGACATTACCTGATCAATCAACCCTCTCATCCCAGCTTCTATCTTATGAAGCTCTATAGCCGTCCCTTTTTTGACCCGTTCATACTTTAAGCGTTTAATGGATTCCTCAATCGCCTTTGTTCCGCCCTTTACTGCAACATATCCCATATAATCTCACCCCCATTTCCTTTGATTTGCGTCGTTCTCGGTAAAGCTATTAAACGATCTTGTTGATCCACAAAATACATATCGATTCCTAACGGGAATTCTCTGTTTTTTTCGTTCCTTGCACCCAGCCAAGAGGTAGCATTCGGGAGTGTTATAATTGATTCCTGTTGAATTCCTGGTCCTGAAAGGATCATTGAGTCCCCTTTTGTTACATCCGGTACTTCTAAAATAATCATTGCCGATTCATGAGGGTTCAACAGATTACCTACCTTTGCATGATTTAAAGCTTCCTTCAGTTGCTCTTCGGAAGCATCATGTAAAATAAAGATGAAATCTGCTTCTGGCAATTCGACAGGCTTTGAATATGTAAGCTGATTAATCATTCTTGACACTGCCTCCTCCTCCTTTGCAATGACCTTGAAAGTCACTTCAGGGTCAAGTACCGTGCGTGCAAGCAGGATAGTAGAAGATAAGCATTCTATTTGAACCCCCAAAGTCTTGGCTTCCCTCTCCAAAACCACTAAAGTTCCAGGTCTTGAAGTCGCCGTTACAAGCTTTCTATAAACAGTTTGTATATCATGAACTACATCCAGATTCATTGCTTTCCCCCCTTATTGAACATCCATTGTCTCAAAGTTAACCTTGGTTCTAAGAATTGATCGATTCAGCTCTTGAAGGTTTTTCTGTATATTCTTCTTCTCATTTTCTAAAACAAGTGACCATAATCTTGTTTCGCCAAGATCTGCCTGATAAGCGGCATCAATGATAGCTAAACTATGTGCCAGCTCTTCCCGATGTCCCTTCACGATACCAATCCCGATTGAATCCTGGATTTGGACCGTGCATTCAGTCACCAGCATTTCCCCAAGATAAAACAAGCTCTTTTTTGCCGTTTCCCTTGTCTTTAGCAACACAAGAGCACTCTCTGGCTTTTGAATGACGGTAACTTTATATATCATTTCTATTTCCTTGGCAAATTCCTTCGCAATGGCCTCAGAGCCTTGAATCAAAATCTCGGTTCTTTCCCTTCTTCTCATTCCATTGGCCTCCAAATGTTTTAGTTTCCCGCTACATCTTCAATGTATCTTGTTGCCAAGTGAACGTACGTTAAGAAAGAGTAAATCTTTGTATGAAATTTGTTAAAGTCGGGTCTACACTACTCAAGATTTCGTGCTTTTACTCATGAATTCGAGGGTTACTCGTGAGTTTTGTACTTTTACTCGTGAGTTCGGAGCATTTACTCGTGAGTTTCGTACTTTTACTCGTGAATTCGGAGCATTTACTCGTAAATTCGAACGATATCTGGAATGGAAGTTTTTATATAACATATGTGAAACAATCGCTTCTATAGATTATGACCGTGTGCTCAAGGACTTGATTGCTCCTCTTATCCCGGCATAATGATTCCACTTGTAAAAGTGGAATTAAACTAGAACACTGCAAAATATCCCGTTCGAAAAGAGTAGGAAAAATCACTTTCAGTGTGCTGCTGCTGGATCCGAATTCTACATAACCGCGCTGCCTATAATATTGAAACATAGAGGTAATGTCAGGACCGTCATTTTCTATTTCAGGAAATGCTGTTTTTGCTACAAAAGATGTATGAAGAGCAATCGGGAAATCGTCCATTAACCTAAGCCTGCCAATTTTAAAGACCTTGTCATCACTTCCCACGCCGAGGCTTTGAAAAATCTTCTGATCATAAGAAATTTCTTCGCAATAAATAGTACTCGTTTGAAAGGAAAACTGGAATTCTTTCATTTTCTCGGTGAAACTAACATCTCCAGATAGAATTAACGGAATTTGCTTCTTACTTTCCTGGACATAACTTCCCTTACCTTGCTTCGAATAGATAAAGCCTAAATCTTGAAGCTGTTCATATGCCTTCCTGACAACCATTCTGGGAACATTAAATTGATCAGCGAGTATATGCTCTGAAGGTAACTTTTTATCCAATTGATAGGTCCCGCTCTTAATTTCAGATATCAAATGATCCACTAGAAAGTTTTTTTCCGCCAACAGAAATCCCCCTTTAAACGATCCGATCTGCCTAATACTATTTTTCCTTGCTAAAGTCAGTGTAATGAGAAAATATGAAGCTACCATGATTTTCTTGTAAAAAAAAAGTCCTGGTCAATTACCAGAACAAAAGAATACTTATTTTATGAATCTTTTCTACACCATCCTGCCTTGTTCAGTCTTTCAAATTGCTCATCCAGCATATGAGCAGGCCACTCTCATAGCAAAATTCCTTTTTTCATGAACATCATTTAATGGCCATGCTTTTTTTCCTTAATTCCAAAGCATCCACACATTCCGTTCCAGGGCTCATACTGCCAAGCAGATTCGGTTTATCCCCATACTCCCCATGAAAATCTGAACCTCCTGTCTTAATGAGATTATATTGATCTGCATATTGAATCGCCCTTTCCTCTTCTGCATGACCATGATGTGGGTGAAGAACTTCAATCCCTTCAAGTCCTGCTTCTACAAGATCAGGAATCATTTCAAAGCTCTCGTATTGTCCAGGATGAGCAAGGACCGGAACGCCTCCGGCAGCACGAATCGCCTTCACAGCTAGAATAGCATCTACATACTCCATTGGAATAAAAGCAATGCCTGGCTCTTCTCCATTTTGGCCGCGACTGAAAATTTTCTTATACAAAGCGCCATAGATAGAATTCGTATACCCCGCTTCCTGCAGCGCTAGCATGATATGTTGCTTATAAACACCAGTTCCCCCCCTAAACTTAGAAACCTGATTCCAAGTTATTTGATATCCTGCATTGATTAGCCGCTCCACCATTTTTTCTGAAGCTGCATTCCTCTTTTCAATCAATGGATTACATAGCTCCTCAAGCGCCTTATGTCCATGCTCAACAAAATAGCCCAAAATATGTACACGCCGGCCTCTTGCAAAATCATAACCAGAAACCTCTATACCAGGGATGATTTCAATTCCTTGATCTTTTCCCATTTCCACCATCTCCTGCAATCCCATCGTTGTATCGTGATTCGTAATCGCTAAATGACCAATGTTCTCCCTTTTCGCAATCTCCAATAGTTCTACAAAAGAACTGGACCCATCCGAAATGTTCGTATGACAATGTAATTCAACCTTCATGCCAATCCCCCATTCTTATTCGTCACCTATTATCATTCTAACCTAGTGCCAAGTCGGTCAACGTTAAGAAAATGTAAAAAAACGTAAAAGTGTAAAAGTCGAACAGATTGGTGAAAATATATAAGTATTTCTGGCTGCAGACAAATAAAAACGTTCGAGTTGATTTAAGAAATCCACTCCCTTTCCGCCTCCCCTTTTTATCAACAAAATGGTTTTTATCTAAGATTTAAAACAAAAGTTGATTGGAACGGGTGTGCAAGACTCCTCCGGGAACAGCACGTCCCAGGGAGACCCCACAGGCGCAAATACCGCCGAGAGGGCTACTGGACCGCCCGCAGAAAGCGAGTTCCTGAAGTGGAAATCCAACCATTTGAATTTTACAACCATCAAAAAAGTAGACAAAAGGGGTAATTGCTAAATTTTAAAACAAAGTGATTGGAAAACGGAAGGTACGAGACTCCTGCGGGAATACGCGTCCAAGGGAGACCCCGCAGGCGCAAAGAGCGCCGAGGAGGCTTCCGGACCGCCCGTGGAAAGCGAGTGCCTGGAGTCGACAAACTGAAATACATGAGTATTCTTCAGTTTCCTTCCCTGTAATGGATTTTCGATCTATCTGAAATAAAAACAAAATAAAACCATTAAAATTTTTGACTTACTGTCAAAAATGATGTACATTACCTAGTGGGCGAACAATTTTTATATAAAAAGACAAAAATATTCGTATATAGAGGTGCATAACATGGAAAACGTGTTTGATTATGAAGATATTCAATTAATTCCTGCAAAATGTGTAGTAAATAGCCGTTCAGAGTGTGATACTTCCGTTACTTTAGGTAAACATACATTCAAGTTACCTGTAGTACCTGCCAATATGCAAACAATCATTGATGAAAAGATTGCCATCTACTTGGCTGAAAACGGTTACTTTTATGTAATGCATCGCTTTGAGCCAGAAAAACGACTGACCTTCATTAAAGATATGCATTCACGAGAATTAATCGCATCCATCAGTGTCGGCGTTAAAGAAGAAGAATACGGATTCATTGAACAATTATCAAATGACAACATTGTCCCTGAATATATTACGATAGATATTGCACACGGCCATTCCAATGCCGTGATAAAGATGATACAACATATTAAAAAACATTTACCTGAAAGTTTTGTCATTGCAGGAAATGTGGGAACTCCGGAAGCGGTACGGGAATTGGAACATGCCGGTGCCGATGCTACAAAGGTAGGGATTGGACCAGGGAAAGTATGCATCACTAAAATCAAGACTGGATTTGGAACGGGTGGCTGGCAATTGGCTGCACTTCGCTGGTGTGCAAAAGCGGCAAGCAAGCCAATCATAGCTGACGGCGGCATTCGCACGAACGGTGATATCGCTAAATCAGTTCGATTCGGTGCTTCCATGGTCATGATCGGTTCATTATTTGCTGGACATGAAGAATCTCCAGGTCAAACGATCGAGAAAGATGGAAAGGCCTTTAAAGAATACTTTGGTTCTGCTTCTGAATTCCAAAAAGGTGAAAAGAAAAACGTTGAAGGCAAAAAGATGTTTGTCGAACACAAAGGATCTTTGGAAGATACGTTGAAGGAAATGGAACAAGATCTTCAGTCTTCCATTTCATACTCCGGAGGAAACAAGTTAGAAGCAATCAGGAATGTGGATTATGTGGTCGTTAAGAATTCAATCTTTAACGGTGACAAAGTTTATTAATGAGTATCCATTCTCGTAAAAAAGAACGGCCTATTAGGCCGTTCTTTTATTTATTGGCTAAGTTCACTTATACCTTTTTAACAAATTGGGATTTTAATTTCATAGCACCAAAACCATCAATTTTGCAATCAATATCGTGATCCCCATCGACTAAGCGGATACTTTTGACTTTTGTACCCATTTTTAAGACGGAAGAGCTTCCCTTCACTTTAAGATCTTTGATGATTGTAACGGTATCACCATCGTTCAAGGCATTTCCATTTGCATCTTTAATAGTCTTTTGTTCACTATTATCAGTTATTACTTCTGTCGTCCACTCATGAGCGCACTCCGGGCAAACAAAAAGACTACCATCTTCATATGTATATTCTGAATTACATGCAGGACAATTGGGAAAATCGGACATACATTCACTTCCTCCATTCGTTATTGTCAATTCTAATATAATAGTGGTTTACATACAACCCGTAATAGCCTTCTGGTTGTTCCTCTAGCAGAAGAAATTCAGCTCCCATTTCCTCCCTCCTCTAGTACCTTAAAAGGTTTTACTATATAATTCTAAGGAAAAGCAGAAAAAAGTGTGGTGAAACCTTTGTTTAAACTCTTATTGATAGAAGATGATACGACGTTATTCAATGAGATTAAAGATAGATTGGCACAATGGTCTTATGATATTTACGGGATTAGTGATTTTAGTAAAGTGGTTCAGGAATTCACGGATATTAAACCTGATTTGGTCATCATTGATATACAGCTGCCGAAGTTCGATGGGTTTCATTGGTGCAGGATGATCCGGTCCCACTCCAATGTTCCCATCATCTTTTTATCATCACGTGATCATCCTACCGACATGGTGATGTCCATGCAGCTTGGCGCTGATGATTTTATCCAGAAGCCGTTTCATTTCGACGTACTCATTGCAAAAATACAGGCCACGCTTCGCCGTGTCTATAATTACAATACTGAAAAGATTGAATTGAAGACTTGGTGCGGTGCTACAGTGGATTATGAGAAGAATACTGTGTCCGCTGAAACGGGCTCTATCGAATTGACAAAAAATGAAATTTTCATCTTGAAAAAGCTCATTGAACAAAAAAACAAAATCGTTAGCCGGGAAGAATTGATCAACAGCTTATGGGATGACAAGCGTTTCATAAGCGATAACACCCTTACCGTAAACGTGAACCGTTTACGAAAAAGATTGGATGAACTGGGTTTGGGGCATTTTATCGAAACGAAAGTTGGCCAGGGTTATATCGCAGTAGAAGAGGCAAATGCATGATTGGAAAATATTTCGCGGAAAGGATCAGCTGGATCACATTCTACATCTTTCTTCATTTATTCATTATCTTTGTCGCTTTTCTTGATTCAGCCATTCCGTTAAAACCAATCCTATATATTGTCTTTTTATCGTTGATACTGTTCAGTATCTTTTTGATTTTCCGCTATAAAAAAGAAACGTTTTTCTATAAAAGTTTAGAAGCGCGGGAAGGCAATCTGGATATAACGAATATAGCCGGACCAGAAAGCCCTTTCGAAAAAATCATAGAAAACAGCATCATTAACCAAACCGAATTATTGAAGCAATCCGCTTCAATTGGTCGAATGACTTTAGAGCAGGAGAAGGATGAATTATTATCTTGGATTCATGAAGTGAAGACACCATTGACAGCGATGCATTTAATGATTGACCGCTTGGATGATGACTTGCTGAAATCCCATTTGACGTATGAGTGGCTGCGCATTCATCTTCTCCTTGATCAACAGCTCCATCAACGGCGCATGCCTTTCATCGAAAATGATTTGTATATCGAGAATGCGGATTTGGAAATCATAATCTTTGATGAAATCAAAACGCTGCAATCATGGTGCATTCAAAAAGGAATTGGCTTCGACATACAATTGGATGTAACCGAAGTGCTCAGTGATGCCAAATGGCTGGCTTTCATCATGAGGCAGATCTTAACCAACTCCATTAAATACAGCGAAAATGCCGATATTACGATAAATAGCTATATCCAAGACGAACAAACGATTCTTGAAGTGAAGGATTCCGGACGAGGCATCGACCCAAAAGACTTACCCCGCATTTTTGATAAAGGATTTACATCCACGACAAATCATCGTGACAATGCCGCAACTGGCATGGGTTTATATTTAACCAAGAACGCGGCAGCGTCCCTATTGATCACCATTGACGTAAAATCAGAGCTTGGAGTGGGAACGATCATGACCTTGACCTTCCCAAAAAGAAATGAATTCGTGAATATCACAAGCATGTGACAAAAGTGTCACATGCTTTTATTCTTTGTTCGGCCAAACGAAGGAAAAGAAATACATCGCCTTTTATAATGAGGATATAGAAAAAAAGGAGTGTATCGTTATGAATATATTAGAAGCGAAAAAAATCCATAAAAGCTATGGTAATAAGTTCAATAAACAAGAAGTATTAAAGGGTCTCGATATAAGCATACAAGAGGGTGAATTCGTAAGTATCATGGGTGCTTCCGGTTCAGGAAAAACGACTTTGCTGAATGTCCTTTCCTCGATCGATAAAATCAGCAACGGCACGATTACCATTGATGGTAAAGAAATTTCCGACATGAAAGAAAAGAAGCTGGCCGAATTCCGAAAGAACCATCTGGGCTTCATTTTCCAAGAATATAACTTATTGGACACACTGACTGTCAAAGAAAATATCCTTCTGCCCTTATCCATTACAAAAACACCAAAGAACGATGTGGCACAAAAGTTTGATGCTGTAGCGAAAGAACTGGGTATATATGAAGTGAAGGATAAATATCCAAATGAAATTTCCGGAGGTCAAAAACAGCGTACATCTGCAGCACGGGCTTTCATCCATGAGCCAAGCATCATTTTTGCGGATGAACCGACTGGGGCGCTTGACTCTAAATCCGCTTCCGATTTATTGAACAAACTGAGCGAAATGAATCAAAAGCGCAAAGCGACCATCATCATGGTAACCCATGATCCAGTAGCCGCCAGTTATTGCAGCAGAGTCATTTTTATTAAAGATGGGCAAATATATACACAATTGAATAAAGGCGAAGAAACCAGACAAACCTTCTTCAAGGACATCATGAGAACACAAGGTGTATTGGGCGGGGTGCAAAATGAGCATTAATCAACTCATCTTTCGAAATTTGAAAAAAAATCTGAAGAACTATTATCTGTATGTGTTTGCCCTAGTCTTCAGCGCTTCCCTTTATTTTGCTTTTGTCACCTTGCAATATGACCCAGCGATGGATAAAGCGGAAGGTACGATCAAAGGGGCCGCCTCCATCAAGGCTGCATCGATCCTGCTTGTTGCGATTGTTTCCATATTCCTTTTATACGCCAATAGCATTTTCATTAAACGACGCAGTAAAGAAATCGGATTATTCCAATTGATAGGCATGACCAAGAACAGAATTTTCCGTATCCTGAGTGTGGAAAACTTAATCCTGTACTTCTGTTCTGTATTTCTAGGAATCTTCGTTGGGTTTGCCGCTTCCAAATTGATCATCATGATTTTATTTAAAATTACCGGGGTTCAAGCGATCGCTACCCTCCAGTTTTCTTTTCAGCCGCTTGTTCAAACCGTGCTCGTTTTTAGCGCCATCTATCTTTTCATCATGTTGATGAATTATGCCTTCATTAAAAGGCAAACCATTCTATCATTATTTAGAGTGACTTCAATGACGGAAGGAAAAGTGAAAAAGGTTTCGATGTTCGAAATGATTCTTGGGATATTCGGGATCATCCTAATCATTGCCGGTTATGTCGTTTCATCCAAATTATTCGATGGAGCTTTTACACAGATGACCGAGCTTTTTATGGCCATGATATTCATTTTGGCAACCGTCATCATCGGTACCTACCTATTCTATAAAGGATCCGTAAGCTTCATCTTTAATATCATCCGTAAAAAGAAAAATGGCTATTTGAATATCAATGAAGTATTGTCCCTTTCATCCATCATGTTCCGGATGAAATCGAATGCGGTATTATTGACGATCATCACGACCGTTTCCGCTTTGGCGATCGGGTTATTATCATTAAGCTATATCTCCTACTACTCAGCGGAGAAAATGGCACAAAGCAGTATCCCTACCGATTTTTCGATGACGGATAAGGGAGATGCGGATAAATTCAAAGAAGCTTTATCCGACAGTAAAATTGATTATGACGAAAAGGTGATAGATGTCATTCAAGTGGATGTCAATGTAAAGGAAATAATGGAAACCAGCCTGGAAGGAGTGAACTTTGATCCGGACATCATGACCGTTCCCGTCATCAGTGATGAATCCGTTAAAGGAATCAACCTCGCTGAAGATGAGACCCTTTTCAGCGGATACAGTAATATGATGGAGAAAGTCATGTCCTTGAAGGATTCCGGAAAGATTGAGCTGAAAGGCAAACATGAAGTGATTCCGCAGACATATATGGGATTGAAAGATGATACATTCGTGTCTTATTACTTCACGAATGGCGGATTGCCCGTTGCCATTGTAGACCAAACGATATTCGACCGTTTGAAAAAGGATGTCGACCCCAAAATCCAAAAAGTATCATCCGTTAATATCGGCATTGATGTGAAGGATGAAGCTGAAGTTGAAAAAGCGAATGATTTCTTCAATAAAATGAGTTTTAAAGAAGAACATGTGAATGATTCTCAATTTGAAATGTCCAACAACCAGAAGAAGAATATGGGTCTTATCATGTTCATCGTCGGCTTTTTGGGATTAACCTTCCTCGTCACATCCGGTTGTATCCTGTATTTCAAACAAATGGATGAAAGTGAAAATGAAAAATCTAATTATACCATTTTAAGAAAACTGGGATTCACACAAGGTAACTTACTAAAAGGAATCCAAGCAAAGCAAGTTTTCAATTTCGGTATTCCTTTAGTCGTCGGGTTATTTCATAGTTATTTTGCAGTTCAATCAGGATGGTTCTTATTCGGGACCGAGGTTTGGACACCGATGATCATCGTTATGGCACTATACACGGCATTGTACTCGATCTTCGGGATTCTATCCGTTTTTCATTACAAAAAAGTCATTAAGGAATCGCTATAATAATGAAGATAAAAAAAGCTCCAGGGCACATGTGGCACTGGAGCTTTTTTTCCATGAGTATTATTGGACTGTAGCTGGTTTCATCATTTGCCTGATCAATTCCCTATTGCGCTTTTTAAAGATTTCATTATGGGAAGAGACCATTCCCACTCCGTGAGCGTCAGGCTGGATATATTGCTTCGCCTTGTTTACGGCGTTTGCTGCATCTTGAAAAGTACCTGCTATCAGGTTCAATTTACCTTCATGCTTTAAGATATCACCGGCAGCGTATATCCCCTCCATCGAGGATTCACTGGCAGCAGTACCTTCAATATAATAATTATCCACTATGGCAATATCCACTTTACTATTTTGTAGCAGAGATGTATCGCGTTCGTATCCATGATTGATGATGACTTCTTCGATCGGCAGGTAAGAAACCTCTCCCGTTTCATGATTCGTCAGTTCAACATGCTCGATTGATGCATGATCATCACATGCGATCAGTTTTGTAATCGTCGTATTCAAGTAACAAACAGCAGAGCTTTCCATCAATTGCCTTGCTTGTGATTCATGACCAGCTAAACTATCTTTCCTGTATGTCAGATACACCTTTTTGGCGATGGTCTCCAATTCATTTGCCCAGTCTATTGCAGAATTCCCGCCGCCTGAAATGATCACCGTTTTATCCTTGAAACGATTGAATGACTTCACAGTATAGTTTAAATTGGAAACCTCAAACCTTTCAGCCCCGTCTATTTCCAACTTTTGCGGATTCAGAATTCCCCCGCCAACCGCGACAATGATCGTTTTGGAAAAGTGCATTTGCCCTGAGGCGGTATGTAAAACGAAGATACCTTCTTCATTACGTGTGATTGATTCCACTTTTTCATTCAAGACGACTGTTGGATTGAATGTTAAACCTTGCTCCACCAGCTGCTCAATTAATTTTTCCCCAGTAGTGGGTGTCAGCCCTCCTACATCCCAAATCATTTTCTCCGGATAGACATGAATTTTCCCGCCTAGCCGTGGCTGGTATTCAATCAGTTTAACTTTCATTTCTCTAAGTCCGCTATAAAAAGTGGAGTAAAGGCCTGCTGGCCCTCCCCCAATAACCGTTACATCAAATAAATCTTGCTGTTCCATAACGTCCACTCCCCGGTAATCAAATGTGATTGATTATCATTCTCATTTAATCGTACACTCTTTTCTCACTTTTTACAATATGGATTTATTAAAAAACTCTGTTCATTTAAAAAATGAACAGAGTTTTTTATTTCCAATCACGCAAACTTACCATTCATTAAGAATGAATGATAAATGGAGTATTAGAATGAATGTTAGGTTAAAAATGGAATGAGGGTATGGGACGTCAATGAATATTATTGTTAAATAATTTTTATCCTCGGTCTTAATCTTGTTACCTATGCGCCCGTGGTTGGCTGTTGATAACTACTTCGTAGGAACTCCCACTTGTTGTATGAGTTGATATGCTTTCAAAGCCATTTCAACGTTTAATCTGTTCTCTGGCATATCAAAATCAAAATCAAGAATCTTTTTTATTTTTTCCAGCCGATGATAGAGTGTTTGTCTTACAACATGTAATTTTTGAGCAGTAAGCTTCTTTGATCGATCAAGCTCAAAGTATTTTGCTAAAGTCAGAAGCAATTCCGTTCCATATTCCTTATCATAGGATATTAAAGGAGAAAGATAGTCCTCAATAAAATGGGCGGTATCTTGATCATGCTGAATTAATTGTATCAACCGAAAGATGCCAAGGTCTTCGTAAAAGGCACTTGTTGAAAACGCACGATAATTTAAAGCTAACTGCGCTTCTCGATACCCAGTATGAGCATCCAAAAGTAACTGGTATTGTCGCCCAATGCCTATACGGATTTGGCTAGATTCACCTTCTTTAACATATAGCAAGGCATTGATCACTTTCAAGAAGCGTGCCTTAGAGGAATCGGCAGTTCCGAGATCAATAGCTAATACAATAATCTGATTTCTTATAGATGTGATATAAGGTGTAAAAGAATATTTTGCGAACCCAGATCGAATTTTTAAAGAATAATGATAAATAGCAGATTCATTTTCTTCATTCGATAAACTTAATAAAGACGGATGAAGAGCATCTTCGATATCAACGATTGCAACTCGATAATGTATAGAAGCACGCTTAGATTTTAACGAAATAAATCCCCTTGCTTGTTCTTCATTATTGATGCGTCTATAAAGTAAATCATTTAGCCATGTAGATTCTAAACGTAATCGTTTTTCATCCAAATAATGTTTGCGCAGTAAGTCTTGTGAGATTGCTAGAGAAGCACGATCAAGGATTAGGAAATCAAATTCATCCGATTCACGATCTAAAACCATAACAAGGTACGCCCAGATTTGATCCATTGCTCCGATCGGTTGGAGAAGAATAGTATGGTTTAATGCCTTCCATTCAACGGGCGAATCATTTGTAATCCGGTCATGCCAGTGTTCTTTATCTTCATAAATGGTTTGAAGTAGCTGCTCCATAAATTCATTTTTCAATCCTGGAATCGAAAAAGGTGTTCCTTCTATAGGAAGATAGATAATTGGTGCTTCTGTCTTCTGTTGCAACAACTTTAAAATATTTGATAACCCATGAGTAGTGAGTGACAATGAATGGAACTTTCTTGATATCGAATCTAATGTAACCAACTTCTCATGATGAACATTAATGATAAACGAATGTAGATCCTGTGCTATTTCAACGAAATTTATGAATTCTTTGAAAATAATAATCGGAAAGTTATACTCATTTGCCATCTCGATCATTTCATTAGGGACCTTTTCGAAGTAGTGTCCAAGTTCTATACATAAACATGAGGCATTGCGTTCGATAAGATTTAACAAAAATGAAGTATTAGAGGAGTCTCTCCATTCAAACCCAAATCCGGTGGAGAGTATCAGTTCCCCTCCCTGAAAGATGGTATCATCAAAAAACGGAATTTCAAGGACATGTGTCCATTTGACTTGACGGTGCAACCCGTTTGCCCCCGCAACTACCTCCGTTTTTGAAAAGAGTGAGCGCTTAAGAACATCTTGTACTGTAAGCATGTGTACCTCCTCATTTAATAATTGTTAGCTGTATCATTTTATTATAACTATACTAGAAAGTCTAAGCCCATAAAATATGGATCCCTATCTCTGTTTAACCCCAAATAATGTTCTTTTACGTGCTTTGATGAAATACCTTAATCAACCTGAGAATCTTTCATACTGGTATCCATTTACACCATTTTTCATCAGTTATATGTGTGCATGAACGGTGGAGTATTGAAACTTAAAACGACCAAAACAATTAGATATACAATGGAAAAATTATCACTTACTCACCAATGCTGTATTCATAAAAGTTCAAGATAACCAAAAGCGCTTGGTTAAAAAAAAACTAATATACATTTAACCTCGTGTCTAATGAAAGGGTTATCATTTCCCTGTAAGATTTTAGAATGTTCAATAAATTAAATGCAATTAAAAAGGAGAATGAACAATGATAGTAGGGGTTCCTAAAGAATTAAAAACCGCAGAGACTAGAGTGGGATTAAATCCATCATGGGTAAAAAAATTAACAGCTTTCGGTCACGAAGTACTAATACAAAGCATGGCAGGTGAAGCTAGTGGTTTTTGTGACGAGAAATATATTTTGGCTGGAGCAAAAATAGTAAACACGATTGACGAAATTTATGAGAAGGCAGAATTTGTTGTTAAGGTGAAGGAACTTCAACCCTATGAATACGGCCTTCTTAAAGAAAATCAAATGATAATGGCATGGTTTCATTTGGCGGAAGATGTAAATCATGAGATGACACAGGCCTTACTAGATAAAAAAGCTATTTCAATATCAATGGAATTAATCGTTTTACCTGATGGGACAAGACCTACGATTAAACCAATGAGTGAAATTGCAGGAACATTAGCAATGCTTGAAGCAGTCAAATATGCTCAATATGGTTATGGTGGAAAAGGAATACTTCTCCGGAAACTGGCAGGTTTACCGTCGAGCAAAGTATTCATACTTGGTGGTGGCAATGCTGGACTCAATACTGCGCAAGTTGCTGTGGGCCTTGGATTGAATGTAACAATCATGGAAGCATCAATGAAACGCATCGATTATTTGAACAATCAGTTGCCACAGGTGGACATTTTGTGTTGGGATAAAGATATAATGTTCGAAGAACTTATTCAAAGTGATGTTTTAATTAATACAATTTATCCGATGCCAGGGGTAACCGAACCTATCATAACACGAGAGATGGTCAGTAAGATGAAACCCCATTCTATTATTATTGATATTGCAGGAACGGGTATAATTGAAACCTCACGTTATACGACTTTAGAAGATCCAGTTTACTACGAACAAGATGTCCTACATTACTGTGTCCCGAATATGCCGGCTCTATGTCCACAAACCTCGACAAACATGATGTTGATGACAACGGGCCCATATATTATGGACATTGCGAATAATGGTTTGAAAGAGGTTGTAGAAAATGATGTAATAATAAGAAATTGTATCAGCACTTTGAACGGTGAAATTGTTCATCACGAAGTTGGGATCAATCATAACATGCCTTATACAGATATAAAAAATGAGTTACTATTGTCAAAATAATAAAGCGTCTTTAGAGTTATCTCATATTCTACGTTTCATTTCTATTGATTAGAAATCAGTATACACGTTATTGAACAAGTCGCTACTAAAGAAATTCCAGGAGTCAGTAAAGATGCCAGCGAGAAGATTTTTACAGGAATTATCTTTGTTATTCTGCAGACGAAATTCCTTACGAGGAATGGGGAAATAAGACAACAAATTCATGGATAATTCAAAGCAGGCTCCCTAGCATCTTTCTGACTTTTTTATGATTTCTAGAAACCCACCGTATTAAAAAAGCCATGGAAGTAATAATATTGTTCCTATTTCTCACAAAAGGTTAAATCAGGTAAAAGAGGAGAGTATTTTACATGTCAAATATAAGGAAAACGGATAGAACACTGACACTCATTCCAGTTGTATTGTTTGGTTTTTCATTTATGGGGTTAACCACAGCTTTTACTACGTATGGTATTGCGGCCAATATTTCCCACGGTACGGTTCCAGGGGCAATGATAGTTGCTCTAGTGGTAATGATGTTTACTGCTTACAGTTATGGGAAAATGGCAATTGCGTTTCCATCTTCCGGTTCTGCCTATGTTTATACGCAAAAATCGCTCAATCCCTCTGTTGGATTTCTTGTCGGATGGGTGATCTTAATGGATTATTTATTTATGCCAATGGTGAATTATTTAGTATTTGGTATTTTTTTCTCAGCTGCCTTTCCTACAATTCCAAGTTACATCTGGATTGCAGGTATGCTGATTCTCGTCACTTTTATTAATATTAAAGGATTGAAGATTGCCACAAATGTAAACGCATTCATAACGATTTTTGCTTTTCTTTTTATCCTTATCTTTATAGGTTTTTCTATTAAGGAAATTTTTATGGGAGAAAGCACGGCAACTCTTTTATCTCTTGAGCCATTCTATAATTCGAAAGAACCCTTTTCTTATACAATAGCTGGAGCAGCATTATTATGCTTTTGTTTCCTTGGGTTTGAATCAGTTACAGCGTTTTCGGAAGAGACAGTGAACCCTAAGAAAACAATTCCACGAGCTGTTATTTTAATTACTCTTGGTGGTGGTTTAATCTTTACAAGTGTCTCATATTTCTCGTATCTTGTATGGCCAGAGTATAACACATTTAATAATCCTGATTCCGCTGCCTACGAAATTATTAAACTTGTTGGTGGAAAGGCGATGTACTCAATATATCTTGCCCTTTACGCATTAGCTGTATTGGGTAGTGCCATGTCTTCCCAGGCAAGTGCATCACGAGTCCTCTATACGATGGGGCGAGACGGACAGTTTCCTGAAAAGTTCTTTGGCACCCTGCATCCGAAATATAGAACACCCGTAAATAATATCCTGATCATTAGTTTTGTCTCTTTGCTTGCTTTATTTTTAAGTTTAGATCTTGTAGCATCATTTATTAATTTTGGGGCGTTTCTTGCGTACACTTGTGTTAATATTTCAGTAATTGCTCATTATTATATTAGAAATAGAGAACGTTCGGTAAAAGGAACTTTCTTATATTTATTTGTTCCCATTATTGGAGCTGCTCTTGATATTTTACTACTTGTGAATCTTGATGCGCACTCAAAAGTACTTGGAGTAAGTTGGTTAATAATAGGCTTCATTTATTTACTTGTATTGACAAAAGGACTAAAAAAACAGCCACCAGTATTGAAAATCGAAGAAAATTATGGTGTAGATTTAAAATAAAGTAACGAAGTTTAAAAGAAAGATGAAAAACATCTTAGACACAATAATTGTCACTTGAAATGATGGAAACCTCTAGGTCGATGAAGTCCCCTACAACCCTTTTTACACAGCCGACAAATAAAAAAGATGCAGCATATACTCTATTCTTTCTCAATCAAGAATAGAGTATATGCTACACTTTTTTTACTATAATTAATGTTTAGTTTGTACGAGGTCTCTTACCATCTGAAATAAGACTATTAATTCTTTCGATAATACCGGGAAGTTCATTCATCGTTTTAATCGTAAAATCAGCCCCATTTTGCATAAAAGAGTTTGCAGTTTTGGAGATTACAATTTCTTTATCAAATTCTGATAGACTCGTATACTCATTCAAACTCACCCCATTTCAGAGCTTCCGACAATGACTCCGACGGACCATACCCCTGCATTCACTCCCTCTTGCATATCGGAAATGGTATCCCCTACCTTCACAACCTTCCATGATGCCGATAACTTCAATTCTTCCATATTACGATAAATCATGTAAGGATAGGGTCTTCCAATCGAATGGGTTGCATCTGGGGTTACATGAAAATCTGGCTGATACCCTTTTTTCAACGCATTTGAAACGACAACATCCATCATGGTATCCGTATAACCCGTTGTCGACCCAATCTTCAGGCCGCGATTTCTTAATGCTTCCACTGTCTCGATAACCCCTGGAATTGGATCTGTATAATCCGCCAATGACATCATTAGTGCCGGTTCGAACTCGGCATACTTTTTCAACGTCTTCCTCATTGAATGACCTTCCATATTCCTCTCTCCATAAAGAAGATATCCTTGGCATGGTCAGCATCGCACGAATATGGTCGATTTTCAGCATGCCCATCGGAGCTCTGGCTTCCTCCATCGTCACTTCCAGTCCAGCATTCTTAAAAATATCCACAAAAACATTCACTGGCGCAAAACATCCAAAATCCACAGCCGTTCCAGCCCAATCCAAAATGATTCCCTCTACCTTATTTATACTGTCACCACTTTCATATATTTTTCTACGATCCTGCCAAGTTCCTCGATATCTTCTTCATGGATTTCGCCAATATTACCGATACGGAATGTATCTATGTCCGTCAGCTTTCCGGGATAGATTACGTAGCCCCTCTCTTTGATATAATTGTAGAATTCCCCAAAATCAAAGGTTTCGGTTGGAAAATGAGATATATGCATGAATGCCCAATTTACCCATCCTTTATTGGGTCAGATCAGGTTATTTTCATGGATTTGACTCTGTTTTAGGTCCCGGCGATTCCCATAAAGTTGCGCCCAGTATCCTACTTAAAATTCCTTTCATGCTGAAGGAGCCATTCCTTTCTCCATAAGCCACCCGCATAACCAGTTAATTTTCCATTTGAACCTATTATCCGATGACAAGGAATCACGATGCTTAACTTATTTCTGCCATTAGCGCTCCCTACTGCCCTAATGGCTTTTTCATTACCGATTGTAACGGCGATGTCTTTATAGGAACCCGTGTTAGCGTACATGATTCCTGTTAAAGCGTTCCACACGTTTTTCTGGAAGATGGTCCCTTCAAGTATATAGGGAAATGTAAATTCCCTGCGTTCACCTTTGAAATACTCATCAAGCTGACTAAAGCACTCCACCAAAATCTTGGGCGTTTGATCTTGCATAATATTTATCTTTATATCCCTTTCAGCAAACATTATCGAACAGATGGCCTCATTCGTTCCTGATATCTCGATAATTCCAATCGGTGATTCATAATCTAATTTATATAACATATATAAGGACCTCCATACTTATAAGGCAGCAGATGCCTTCCACTCACCCGATTTTTTTTCAATAAAGCGATGACATCTTTGACAAGTCCCTTCTGCGGGGAATCATCAACTTCCGGTTGGCATCTTTTGCAAGAACGGAAACCAGCCCTTTCGACTTTTCCTTGACCTACATGAAGGGCGGCAGTATATTTTAGTTGTCTCTACTGCCGTAAAAAATAATCCGTCATATTTAGGGTCGCAGGCAATGATCTTCTCCCACATTTCTTCAAAAGAAAGATTTAAAGCAACAGCCATTATACTCCGCATCCTTTCAGTTTTAGTTCCCATATAAATGTGAGGTGTCATTCAGCTCTACTATTCGTGCTGTATCTTGTTCTAATAAATCAATAATTTTATCGGTTAGGGCATTTCCGAAACTGAAACGTTTCACGCCTATTTCTTCAAGCTCCTTACCATTCGTTAATCCAGGCAAAGATAATACATTAAGGGGAGCACCTATATTCAAAGTGATTTCCTTTATTTCATCATAGTTCGTTATTCCAGGGATGAATATTCCGCTGGCACCATTCTCCACATACGCTTTTGCCCGCTCTACTGTTTCCGGGAAAGGATTTTCTTTTTGAAAATAAGTATCTGTTCTAGCATTGATGTAAAAATCTTCATACCCATTATAATCCAACGCTTCTCTTATTTTTAATAGTAGGCTGCAGTGTTGAGATAGATCTCTTAGCCCTTTTTGTTTTTTGGGCGAATCCTCAATATTGATCCCGGCTACACCGACATCTGCCGTCCTTAACACATTATCGACAATCTTTTCTGCGGTTTCACCATAGCCTGCTTCAATGTCTGCAGTGACGGGAATTTTCACATTATCCGCCATTAGTATGATACCTAAATGTCTTTCAAAATCAATCAATTCGCCATCAGAATAACCCAGGGAGTTGGCAATACCCCAGCTTGTCGTTCCAATCGCCTTGAATCCTGATTTCTCAAGAATCAAGGCCGATAATAGATCCCAGGCGTTCCCCAATATCAACAGGCCCTTCGAAAAGTGTAATTCATTGAATTCCTTAATGTTAGTCAATATAGTTGCTCCTAAAATTTAATTGTCCTCATTTTAACAATCAACCCAGCTCCAAATCGTCCTCATTCTTGCTCTTATGGTCCATTCAAACAATGGTTGTGCTGGATTCCCGTTTAACAGTTCCGGACAAATAAAAAAATGCCCTTTCATACCAGGGCATTTTCATGATCCAATTTATTAATTTACGAATAGATATAACTTTCGATGATACTCCACAAATGCCTGCTGGTCCTTTTCCGTGTAGTCCATCCACTTCACTTTCTTGCATCTTTCCTCTAATCTCTCATTCAGCTCATCTTCTATTTCATTCATGAAACGAATAATTTCCCCATATGGCATATTGAAATGACGGGCTGCGAGCCGGGGTGGAGAGTGCTTTACAAGCAGTCTCATAAATTGATCGACTGTGTCCGCCTTTGAAGCAAGATAATCTTCTTCGTTCACGATGAATTCATACACTTGTTTTTTCACGCCAGAAAGCCTGGTTACTTCATCGCGTAATAAAAACTCCATTAATCTTTCGTTCATATGGCTCTACCTCGAATTTGTATATATTTAAATTCCTTTTAGATTATGTATGAATAGGTTAAACTGCTCAATACCTCATTATGACATCGTTACAGCAAGCCATCAAGCAAATCCTCCAACTATATATAAACCGTAACAATTACGTTTTAAAATCTGTCTTTAGTAAAATAACATGCATATTCCCCATAGTCAACGTTCTTGCTGTTTATCATATTTTTAGATGCATATTTCGCATCGTTTATTGGCAAAATGTGAGTATGAGCAAATGGAGTCATATCTTTATTAATTTTTATACATGTTAAGAGAATATATTTGTTAAAATTTGATATAATAA
>NZ_JBHXAS010000004.1:62803-97136 GCF_042727425.1 Peribacillus sp. NPDC060253 | reverse complement strand
ATATTAATATTGCAAAACCCTTATTTTATTCTCGAAAAATTTTATTCATTCTCCCTTTTTGTCCATCCTATTTATAACATTTTTACCAAAATACAAGCATATAGTTAGGGAATTAACCCCAGTTCATTTCTTCTTTTTTAGTCTTAATTCCTATATTAAAATTGAATAATACTATCTCGGATGTATAAAATGCTGCATGAAACTTCTTGGTATTTTTATTCCGTTTCATATATTTTGCATATCCAATCATCGATTCTACACAAAAAAACCGCCAAACGGCGGTTTTAATGGCCTCCTAAATAAGCCATTTTAATTTCTTCACTTGATGTAAGGTCCTCGGCTTTGCCCGAGAGGACAATTCTTCCGGTTTCAACAACATAAGCACGATCGGCAATGGATAAAGCAAGGTTGGCGTTTTGCTCGACTAAAAGGATGGTTGTACCAATCTCACTTATTTCCTGAATGATGTTGAATATTTGCTTCACCAGCAGCGGTGCAAGTCCCATGGAAGGCTCATCAAGCAGTAATAAACGTGGTTTCGCCATTAAAGCGCGGCCCATTGCAAGCATCTGCTGTTCACCACCTGATAGTGTGCCAGCCTGTTGTTTGATTCTCTCCAGCAGCCTCGGAAACAACTCATAAACCTTTTCCATATCTTTTTTAATGCCCTCTTTGTCTTTTCGTAAATAGGCTCCAAGCTCTAGATTTTCAGCCACGGTCATATTGGCAAAGACACGGCGGCCTTCAGGTACATGGGATATGCCCATTTTTACGATGGACTGTGCTGCTTTTCCTCCAATGGGATCTCCTTCGAATAAAACCTTTCCCTGCTTAGGTTTTAACAGTCCGGAAATCGTTTTGAGCAACGTGCTTTTCCCCGCTCCGTTCGCTCCGATCAAAGTGACGATTTCCCCTTTGTTAATCTCCATGGAAACCCCTTTTAGCGCTTGGATGTTCCCGTAATACACATTGATGTCCTCAATTTTCAGCATCATAAAACCTCCTCGCCGAGATACGCTTCGATAACTTTTGGATCGTTACGAATTTCTCCCGGCTTTCCGTGAGCGATAAGCTGTCCATGATCAAGCACGTAAATCCGCTCGCATACCCCCATGACCAACGACATATCATGTTCGATCAGTAAGACGGTAAGATTGAATTCCTTCCGGATAAAAGCAATGAGATTCATCAATTCTTTCGTTTCATGCGGGTTCATCCCGGCTGCAGGTTCGTCCAATAAAAGAAGTTTCGGATTTGCCGCAAGAGCTCGTGCAATTTCCAGCCGCCTTTGCTGCCCGTATGGAAGGTTCTTCGCTTTTTCATCTTTAAAATGGTCCAAGTTGAAAATCCTCAAGAATTCCAACGCCTTTTCATCCATATCCTTCTCCCCGGAAAAATGTCCCGACAACCTGAATATGGAGCTTACAATCGCATGCTTGGCAAGTGAGTGGTACGCAACCTTTACGTTATCGATCACAGATAGCTCACTGAAAAGGCGGATATTTTGAAAGGTCCTCGAGATTCCTTTTCTCGTAATTTTATAAGGCGGCTGTTTTTTTAGATTTTCCCCATTTAAGGCAATCGTTCCTTCTGTAGGGACATACACGCCCGTCAACAAATTGAAAAAGGTCGTTTTCCCAGCTCCATTCGGTCCGATCAGTCCAACAAGTTCCCCTGGAAATAATTCCACGTTCACATCCGATACGGCTTTCAATCCACCAAAACGGATACCAACCGAATCTACTTTAAGCAACGGTATTGTGGCTTCCATCCTTTTTGCCCCCTTTCGTCTTTTTATGGGTGAACAGTGTCGAGATTTCTTTTGTCCCCATTAAACCCTGCGGGCGAAAGATCATCATCAAGATCAGGACAAGACTGTAAATGATCATCCTCGTTTCCGGATAATCCTGAAGGAATGTTGTCACGATCGTCAGTAAAATTGCCGCCAAAACTGAACCTGACAGACTTCCAAGTCCGCCGAGGACAACGAAAATCAAAATATCGAAGGATTTTAGAAAACCGAAATTCGACGGCTGGATAATATAGAAATTATGGGCATAAAGCGATCCGGCAACTCCGGCAAAAAACGCGCCGATGACGAAAGCCGCCACTTTGTAATAGGTGGTATTGATGCCCATTGCATCTGCAGCCGTTTCGTCTTCCCTTACGGATATGCATGCGCGTCCGTGAGTCGAATTGGTGAAATTACGGATGACGATAACGGTGATCATGACACAGGCAAATACCCATGGCCAGGTAGTCAGATGGGATACCTGCATTCCGCTTGCCCCGCCTACATATTCAATATTCAATAGGACGATCCGGACAATTTCACCAAAACCAAGTGTTGCTATCGCCAAGTAATCCCCCTTCAGACGTAAGCTCGGTATCCCAATCACCATACCGGCTGCAGCGGCGATGATGCCGCCAGCTAATACAGCTATGATGAAAGGCAATTCCAGCTTCATTGTCATTACGGCCGATGCATAGGCCCCTACCGCTAAAAACCCTGCATGTCCGATCGAGAATTGCCCGGTTATTCCAATGATTAAATGAAGGCTCGTTGCCAGCATGATATTGATCCCGATGAGCATGAGTGTATTGATATAAAATGGATTGAGCATACCGCTTGAAATGGAGAACTGCATGATTCCGAAAAAAATAAGTGCGAGCACGATCGAGAGCCAAAAACCCTTTGAATTCTTTAAAGTAGTCATCGCCTTGTCTCCCTTATACTTTTTCTCTTTTATTTTTACCGAATAGTCCCTGCGGCAAGAAAATCAAAATCAAGATAAGAACGATAAAAGCCACACCATCACGCCATAATGAGTAACCGGCTGCACTGACCAAAGCCTCGATGATTCCAAGCAACAGTCCGCCGACCATCGCTCCCGGAATAATGCCGATGCCGCCCAAAACGGCTGCAACAAATGCTTTAAGGCCTGGAAGAACACCCATTAGCGGCTCGATTTTTATATAGTAGATTCCAAAAATGACACCGGCTGCTCCTGCCAGGGCCGAACCGATGGCGAATGTAGCTGAAATCGTATTATTCACATTGATTCCCATAAGCTTAGCCGCTTCGGAATCGAATGAAACGGCACGCATCGCTTTGCCGATTTTGGTTTTATGGACAACAAATTGTAGGATGATCATTAATATGATGGATACAGATAAGATCAATATCGATTGACTGCTGATGGAAACTCCGAAAATATCGAGTTTATCCATCGGAAGGACATTGTTTGGATAGGCTTCCGGCTGGGCGCCCCGGATGTAAATCAGCCCATTTTCTATTAGAAGGGAAACACCGATGGCCGTTATCAAGGCCGCAATCCGCGTTGCATTACGAAGAGGTTTATAAGCAATTCTTTCAATTAACACACCAAAAATGGCACAAGTGAACATCGAAATCAATAAAGCATGAAGGATAAGTCCATTACCGTAATGGCGTAAAACCCTACAAATGAACCAACCATGAATACGTCGCCATGGGCGAAATTTATCAGCTTGACGATCCCGTATACCATCGTATAACCAAGGGCGATCAACGCATAAATGCTGCCGAGTGAAATGCCATTTACCAATTGCTGAATCAGTTCCATATTGCACTCTCCCCGATAAGGTGTTTTTTAAGTGAATATAGAATAGGGGGAATATGCCCCCCTATCCACATAAGGTATTATGGATTGATTTTTGTCTTGAATGTTTGTTTACCATCTACATATTCCAAGATGGTGGCTGATTTGATAGGATCATGATTTTCATCAAGGTTCAGCGTTCCGGAAACTAATTGAAGATCCTTGACTTCTTCCAATGCTTGTCTGATTTTTTCGGGAGAGGCATCCCCAGATCTTTTGATGGCATCAGCCAGGTAGTACCCAGTGTCATAGCCAAGCGCGGCAAAAGCATCCGGTGTTTTATTATATTCCTTTTTGAAAGCAGCAACGAAATCCTGGATTTTTGCATCTTCATCTTCTGGTGAATAGTGATTGGTGATATAAGTATTTTTTAGCGCTTCCGCTCCGGCAATTTCAACGACTTTCGGGGAATCCCAGCCGTCTCCACCCATGAATGGAAGATCTATGCCGTCTTCACGCGCCTGTTTTAAGATCAATCCGACTTCTTCATAGTAGCCAGGAAGGAAAACGAATTCTGGTTTTGCGGATTTGATGCGTGTCAATGTAGAGCGGAAATCAGTATCTTTTGTAACATATGCTTCTTCTGCGACGATTTTACCGCCCTTGGCAGTAAACGCTTCTTTAAACGCAGCGGCCAATCCTTTAGAATAGTCACTTGCGCTATCCACATAGATTGCAGCCGTCTTCGCCCCTATTTCGTCAGATGCGAAATTAGCGGCCACCGTTCCTTGGAATGGATCGATAAAGCATGTTCTGAACACATAATCATTTAATTTTCCGGCTTTATTGGTGATATCGGGATTTGTTGCAGTTGGTGTGAGTAGAGGAACTTTATTATCCTGCGCCACCTGGACCTGTGCCAATGTGTTTGTGCTTGTAGCTGATCCGACTACAGCCACAACCTTGTCCTGACTAACTAACTTAATCGAACCGCTGGTAGCTTCTGCTGCATCTGATTTATTATCAACCTTAACGATTTCTAATTTTTTACCATTGATACCTTCTTTATTAATTTCATCGATGGCCAGTTTCAAACCATCGGCAGCCGATTGGCCGAATGATGCCGTACCTCCAGACAATTCAAGGTTGGCCCCAATTTTAATTGTGTCACCCGAATCGGATGACCCCCCACCTGAACTGCTAGTTTTCGAATCTCCATTACAACCTGCCAGTGCCCCAGCAACCAATGAAAGTGATAGAAACACTCCTGCTAGCTTTTTCTTCTTCATTTGAAACCCCCTTGTTTTGTATGCTTCTTTTAATATTCAGAATATCAAAATAAAAATAATATTCTGAAAATAGTTTATCTCATTCTTTCGACCCCGTCTATATGATATGGCTAAAAAAGTTAATATAAGGGAATATATACTATTTTCAAACAAAAAAACTGACCCTGGATAGAGTCAGTCAGCAGTATATCAATCGTTTACACGGCGAACTTCAATGTCTTTTAGAATATCATTGATCACCCAGCTCGCTGCAATTAAGCCAGCTACAGATGGGACGAAGGCATTCGAAGATGGCGGCATTTGGGCTTTACGGATTTTCGCCTCGTCATTACCGACTTCCTTTCGGACATCCTCACGAATGACAATCGGGCTTTCGTCGGAGAAGACAACCGGAATTCCCTTTGTGATGCCCTCTTTTCGTAATCTAGTACGAATGACCTTAGCTAGCGGATCTGTGTGCGTTTTGGAGATATCGGCAATTTGAAAACGGGTTGGGTCCATTTTATTAGCTGCCCCCATGCTTGAAATCACCTTGATATTCCGTTTCAAGCATTCCTTCATCACATGCATCTTATAAATCACCGTATCGGATGCATCTATGACATAGTCCAGGCCATAACTGAAGAATTCTTCAAACGTTTCTTCTGTATAGAACATTTTAAGAGAGATCACTTCGCAATCGGGGTTGATGTCTTGAATTCGATTTTTCATCAATTCCGCCTTCGGTTGACCGACTGTTGATAAAAGAGCATGAATCTGTCTGTTTACATTTGTGATGTCAACATCGTCTTTATCGACAAGAATAATGCGGCCGACACCTGTACGTGCCAAAGCTTCAGCGGAAAAAGAACCCACGCCGCCTACCCCTAGGACAGCGACGGTGGTGTTTTTCAATATATCGATGCCTTCCTTGCCAATTGCTAATTCATTTCGTGAAAACTGATGTAGCATATATATTCAACTCCAATAAATTCTGTTCTTATTTAGCTTCCCAATTAACAATATATCATAAACATCATTTATGACAAGCGAAATATGAGCAGTCTAATCGGAATTAGTATACTAGGTCATTTTTGATAATTTTTGAAGGACAGTCGCCAATAGAAGTGTCCGTTCCGTCAGGCTTGGAATTTCCAAATACTCACCTTCACCATGTGCATTCCCTCCAATGGGTCCGAGTCCATCTACCGTCGCTATTCCCAATTCAGAGGTAATGGAGGCATCCGAACCTCCACCCGTGGCCGTATCCGTGATAGGGATTCCGATTTCCTTCCCCGCTTGACGGATCGTCTCTAAAAGCAGGATCGTTTTCTCAGTCTTTTCCATGGGAGACCGGTCCATTTTCCCGCTTAATGTCGTTTTCGTTCCTGGAATATACGTTTCGGCACAGATTTTTTTCATTTGTTTGAGAATGATATCTTCCTGCTTTTTTTCAGAGATCCGCACATCCACAAAGGCAGCCGCATGGGAAGCGATCATATTGACTGCGGAACCACCTTCAATCATGCCGACATTAACGCTGATTCCTTCCTTTTTATCATTCAAACGATGTAAAGCGATGATCTTATGAGCCAATTCTTCAACGGCACTTCGGCCCTTTTCCGGTTCGATCCCCGAGTGGGCGGCCACCCCAACAATATCCACTTTAAATTGACCGCAGCCCCTTCTTGCCGTGACTAGTGAACCATCCGTCCTTGCCGGTTCAAGAATTAACGCAAACTTTTTATTGACCGCTTTTTCCGAGATAAGTGAAGAGGACGACGGAGACCCGATTTCTTCATCACTATTGAGAATGATCTGGATATGCTTATAGCCTGTCTGCCCCGTCTGTTTCAAGCAAAGGATCGCATAAAATAGTTCAACCAAGCTAGCCTTCATATCTGCTACACCAGGTCCGAATGCCCGATTCCCTTTTACTTTAAAAGGACGTTTTTGCGCTGTCCCCTCCGGAAATACCGTATCCATATGTGCGACTACAAGAATATGCGGTTGATTTGCGTCACGATGCTGAATGACCAGCTGATTGCCATAATGCTTTTGCTCAACGACGTTCACGATAAAATCAAGACTTTCAAATTTCGCTTTTAAAATCGAACCAATTTCATCAATACCCTTTTTTGTACGAGAACCACTATCTATATTCACTAGCTGCTCCACCAATTGAAGCATCTCTTTCCTCTTTGCATACAATAAATCCTTCAAAGCCCTCACTACTTTCCATCCTTGGCTGATTTATTTTCAACCTTACTTTAATTTACGATTCTAGATTGTGGAATGTTACTTATATGGGGATATTTAAATCATAATCGAGCGTTAAATGAGGTTTCCCCGTGAGTTTGGGTGATTTATCCGTGGGTTTGGGTGTTTTATCCGTGGGTTTGGGTGATTTACTCGTGAATTTGGGTGATTTACTCGTGAGTTTGCGTGCTTTACTCGTGAGTTTGCGTGCTTTACTCGTGAGTTTGCGTGCTTTACTCGTGAATTAATCCATCAAGACTATAAACTCTATTTTTAAATTGCCCCAAATAAGGCAGTTCCAAGGCAGATAACATTCGTTGCATGATATCGATTGAATCAATTTGTAAAAAAAGCCGTGCTTGTTTATTCGTAATCCTTGGATTTATGAGGAGAGCATAATCACGAAGAGATTGAATGTGGGCATTTTTGGATGCGCAAGTACATTGACAGCATGACCATTTGCCCCAGTGGTATTGCATTTGGAAAGCTGCACATTCCGGGCATTGAACGCTTTTAAGCAAATCTGTTTCATCGATTTGGTACCACTGAAGTATATTCGGATTATGTGGAATGTTTTTTTGGAGGATTGTGTTGGAAAGTTTATTGCGCTGCCTTTGAGTTAATTGCTCAGAAGGATACTTTTCTTCTAGGGCTTGAATTTTGGAGATTAGCGTTTCCTTTCCGGTGATTTTCTTGAAAATGGGAGCGAAACCAGGGGTAGTCCTAACGATGGTATTCGAGTTTGCATTGGCAATGAGTGTTTCAATCGGCAGCAAAGGAAAATTATGAAAAGTGAGCCAATTCTTTAGGCGGGATTTTTGCACGTCGACCTGGATAAGTGGGTCCAGATAAGCTTGTTCCTGACCATCTTTTGTCCGAATCAATTGAGGATAGGTACGATCAAAATAGAGCAGTCCCGCAAAGTTTTTCACTTCAATGATGATGCAGTACTTCCGGGATACTAAAAGGAAATCCATTTGAAAAAAACGGCTCCCATCGTGGCACAACCTCAAATCATGTAATACTTGATATTCTTTTGGAAGATCATTTAACTCATTTCCAATACTCCGCTCCCCGTTAAAACCTGTACGAACTTTCCTCAAATCGTTCCTTATCTTTTCCTGTTTAGGATGGTCAGTTGTTAACCTCCTGCTTAATGCCTCTAGTTTAAGTAGTTTCAAAGGCTTTTCACACAGTTTTTGCATTCATTCATCACTCCTTCTCCTTTTGGTTCTTTGTTCATGCTCTCTTTTCCTGCTGGGGAACTGAAAATCTGCATTTTACTCCGAGTTTGCTCTGTTATTCTTGGGAGTTTGTTCTTTACTCGTGAATTTGGGTGATTTACTCGTGAGTTTGCGTGCTTTACTCGTGAGTTTGCGCCATTTACTCGTGAATTTACCCTGTTTACTCGTGAATTTGGCTTTCTACTTGGGATTTTGTTCTTTACTCATGAGTTCGCGCTATTTACTCGTGAATTTGCCCTCTTTACTCGTGAATTTGGCTTTCTACTTGGAATTTTGTTCTTTACTCGTGAATTTGGGCTATTTACTCGTTAATTTACCCTGTTTTCTCGTGAATTTGGCTTTCTACTTGGGATTTTGTTCTTTACTCGTGAGTTTGCGTACCTTACTCGTGAGTTTGCGTGCTTTACTCGTGAGTTTGAGCTATTTACTCGTGAGTTTGGGCTATTTACTCGTAAATTCACCCTGTTTACTCGTGAATTTGGCTTTCTACTTGGGATTTTGTTCTTTACTCGTGAGTTTGCGCACCTTACTCGTGAGTTTGAGCTATTTACTCGTGAATTTACCCTGTTTTCTCGTGAATTTGGCTTTCTACTTGGGATTTTGTTCTTTACTCGTGAGTTTGGGCTATTTACTCGTGAGTTTGCGTGCTTTACTCGTGAGTTTGAGCTATTTACTCGTGAGTTCGCGCTATTTACTCGTGAGTTTGAGCTATTTACTCGTGAGTTTAGGCTATTTACTCGTGAATTTACCCTGTTTACTCGTGAATTCCCGCCATTTACTCGTGAATTCCCATTCTTCACTTATTTTTACGCACAAAAAAACCCATGTTTATTAACATGAGTTGCTTTGTAAGGTGTAAGAGTCCCAATTGTGCCGTTTACGCCTTTGTTTTGAACCCGCTCTCCGCAGGTGGGTGCTCGGTTCCTCGCGTTTGTAAGTCCTCTTCGAGGGAGGCATTTACGCGGCCAGGAAACTAGTGCTCCCGGTAACTATAAGTGTTCGGTCAAAACTTATAGGTTAAAGAACGAACACATCAGGACTCTTACTTATTGGAAACATCATATCATAATGCTTTACTCCGTTTCAAGAGAAAGCACCTAGGTATTTTTTCATATTTTTCCCAGATTTATTATTTTTTTAGTGCAGCAAGTCTTAGGCTAAGTTCGGCCAATTGCTTGTCACTTACAGTACTCGGTGCGTTAACCAGCAGGTCGCTTGCGCTTGCTGTTTTCGGGAACGCGATGGTGTCGCGAAGGTTCGTGCGGCCTGCAAGCAGCATGACCATACGGTCCAGTCCAAGGGCGATTCCGCCGTGTGGAGGTGTTCCGTATTCGAATGCATCCATTAAGAAGCCGAATTGTGCGTTTGCTTCTTCTTCTGTGAATCCAAGTACTTTGAACATTTTTTCCTGTACGTTGCGTTCGAAAATACGCAGTGATCCACCGCCAAGTTCGTAGCCATTCAAGACAAGGTCATACGCTTGTGCACGGACACTTGCTGGATCTGATTCCAGTTTGTCCAGGTCTTCACGGAATGGCATTGTGAATGGATGGTGTGCGGCATAATAGCGTCCTTCTTCTTCGTCATATTCAAGTAATGGCCAGTCCGTTACCCATAGGAAGTTGAATTTGCTTTGATCGATCAAGCCTCTTTCTTTACCAAGCTTGATGCGGAGTGCTCCAAGTGCATCAGCAACTATGCCTTTCTTATCCGCAACGAATAAGATTAGATCGCCCACTTCTGCTTCTAATACAGATACTAATTGCTGTTGATCTTCAGCGAAGAATTTAGCGATTGGACCTTTTACACCGTCTTCTTCCACTTTCAACCATGCAAGACCTTTTGCACCGTAAATCGCTGCAAATTCAGCCAATCCATCAATATCTTTACGGGAATAATCCGCATTTCCGCCCTTAACGACAATCGCTTTAACTTGTCCGCCATTTGCAACGGCGCCAGTGAACACTTTGAAATCACTGTCTTTGACGATTTCCGAAACATCTTTAAGTTCCATTTCGAAACGTGTATCGGGTTTGTCGGAACCATAACGGCTCATTGCTTCAAAGTATGTCATTCTAGGGAATGGCAGTGTTACGTCCAGTCCTTTAACATCTTTCATCACTTTAGCCATCATGTTTTCGGCCGTTTGAATGATATCTTCTTGGCTCATGAAGCTTGTTTCAATATCGATTTGTGTGAATTCAGGCTGTCTGTCAGCACGTAAATCTTCATCACGGAAACAGCGGGCAATTTGATAATAACGTTCAAAACCGGATACCATCAATAGCTGCTTGAAGATTTGCGGTGACTGTGGAAGTGCATAGAATTCCCCTTCATGTACACGGCTAGGCACTAAATAATCACGTGCTCCTTCAGGTGTGCTTTTCGTTAAGATCGGTGTTTCAATATCAAGGAAGCCTTCTCCGTCCAAGTAGTCACGGATCGCTTTTGTTGTTTGGTTACGCATTTTCAACGTTTCGAACATTGCCGGACGACGCAAGTCCAAGTAACGGTATTTCAGGCGGATATCTTCTGAAACATCCGTTCTTTCATCAATGATGAAAGGAGGAGTTTTTGCTTCGTTTAAAATTGTAACGTTTTCGGCTTGAACTTCGACGGTCCCTGTTGTTACATTCGGGTTGAAGTTGGCTTCATCACGTTTGATGACTGTCCCTTGGATATCAAGGACATATTCATTACGGATCTTCTCGGCAGTGGCCAATGCTTCTGCTGAAATATCCGGATTGAAAACGACTTGTACGACTCCGCTTCTATCACGTAGGTCGATAAAGATGACCCCGCCCAAATCCCGACGTTTTTGTACCCAACCTTTTAATGTTACTTTTTCACCAATAGCTGCTTCTGTTACTTCCCCATTGAAGTATGTTCTGCCAAACATGGTATTTCCCCCTTAAGCCTGTAGCTTTTTGAATTGTTCAACGAATGTATCAAGATCCATCTGGACTTGTTCACCGGTTTCCATGAACTTCACATTGATTTTATTATTTTCCAATTCATCATCTCCGAGTGTCGCCACATATCTTGCTTCCAGGCGGTCGGCCGATTTGAATTGAGCTTTCACTTTACGGTCTTGATAGTCTTTTTCGACAGTAAAACCGGCATTCCGCAATTGATGGGCGATTTTGACTGTATAATCCTTGGCATTTTCACCTAACGAAACAAGGTAGCAGTCAATTCCCTTTTTGATTGGAAGCTCGATGTTTTCCGCTTGTAGTGCTGCAATCAGGCGTTCAATGCTTAGCGCAAAGCCAATTCCAGGTGTCTCTGGTCCGCCAAGTTCTTCAGCCAGCCCATTATATCGGCCGCCTCCGCAAAGTGTTGTAATGGCCCCGAAGCCTTCCGCATCACTCATGATTTCAAAGGCGGTATGATTATAGTAATCCAATCCCCGCACAAGGGTCGGGTCTTCTACAAATTCAATCTCCAAATCCGTCAAGTGCTGTTTCACCTTTTCGAAATAAATACGGGAGTCATCATTTAGATATTCAATGATGGATGGCGCCGTGTTCATCAATTCGTGATCGTGATCTTTTTTACAATCGAGGATCCTCAGTGGATTTTTTTCAAGACGATTTTGGCAATCGCTGCAAAACTCGCCAATACGAGGTTCAAAATGTTTGATCAATGCATTCCGATGCGCTGTCCGGCTTTCCTTATCACCAAGGCTGTTGATCACAAGTTTCAGCTTTTTCAACCCAAGTTCTTTGTAAAGGTTCATTGCAAGTGATAAAACCTCCGCATCTATTCCAGGATCTTTACTTCCTAAAGCTTCGATGCCGAATTGAACGAATTGGCGGAAGCGGCCTGCCTGCGGACGTTCGTAGCGGAACATCGGCCCGATATAATAAAGTTTGACCGGTTGATTAGCCCATCCAAACATCTTATTCTCGATATATGACCGTACCACTGATGCAGTGCCTTCGGGACGAAGGGTCAAATTCCGTTCACCGCGGTCTTGGAATGAATACATTTCTTTTTGTACGATATCGGTTGTATCTCCTACACCACGTAAAAATAATTCCGTGTGCTCAAAAATCGGTGTGCGGATTTCTTTATATTGATAACGGTGACAAATATCACGCGCTGTCTTTTCGATATACTGCCAAATTTCCGTCTGGCCAGGCAATAAATCTTGTGTACCTCTAGGAATCTGAATGGACATATATGTTTCCCCCTTTAAAGCAAGGCGCCTTTTTTGAAACGGCGCTATACTGATTTTTTTCAAACAAAAAACTCCCGCCCCTTGTAACTAATCCGTTACAAGGGACGAGAGTTGGATATCCCGTGGTGCCACCCTAGTTGAAGCACAAAAATTTGTGCCCCCGCTCAAAAACAGTTAACGCCTGTTTTACGTCCATCTCCTATTAAGAAAATCCGTTCGGAGTGAAGCCTACGGAGGGTTCTTTCATTAAGTCATCATGTGGAATGCTTTCAGCCCCGGCATTTCCTCTCTTTTCATGTGGTTCTTAATTACTCTTCTCCATCATTGGTTATTGCAGTAATAAGTCTGATATTTTATAATCATACGGACGTTAACTTCAAATGTCAAGATAGGCTTTAGGATTTTATCGCATTTTATTGGTTCAGATGTTTTTTCATGTTTTTGATCGTCCGGACATTGACTCCGAATTCGGATGCCAATTCAACAAGATTTGCACTTTGTTCCTTCTGGATAAAATCGTGAAAATCGACACCTAATACTTGATTGCCTCCGCTTAAGCTCGTTTGATTTTTTTCGCTGAATTTCATGTGGTTTCCCTCCTATAGTTCTATTAGCTTTATTCTTTCCTAAAAAAATGTTTTTTACATAGGGATAAGAGGGAAATTTTTATTGAACGAGAATACATACATATAGACATAAAAAGGGAGAGACAACTTATGAAAAAGAAATCGGGTCTATTCGGCCTGATCCTATTGCTGATAATGGCAGCTATTTTCCCGGTCAATCACGCATTTGGAAAAGATGAAGGGGAAATAATCGTGAAGACAAAAGTGGTCAATGTCCGTGAAGGCGCTGGACTCAGCTTCCCTATCGTAAAAAAACTGGCAAAAGGGGAATCGTATCCTATTCTAAAAGAAGATGGCGATTGGATCGAAATACAGATAGCTGCAGGTAAAACCGGATGGGTTGTCAATTGGCTTGTTGAGAAAAAATCCGATACAAAACAGGTCAAGAAGGAATCCGGCCAGGGAGTTATCACCGGCAGCTCCGTCCGTGTCCGTACAGGTCCGGGCACTACATTTCAAACAGTGGGCTCCTTAACGCAAGGAACAGCTGTTGACATTATTGACAAGAATGAAAATTGGATAGAGATTAAAACAACTGAAATTCGTGGTTGGGTCTCTTCTGACTACCTTAATCTTCCTGCAGCTACCGAGAAAGCAGTGAAAAAAGATTCATCCAAGAAAAAAGACGAAGCAAATCAATCCGTAAAAACCGGAATCACCTTGGTGGACAGGCTCAATGTTCGTTCGGAACCTTCAAGAAGCAGTGCCTCCCTCGGAAAGCTGAATAAAAATACGTCAGTGACCGTTTATCGCATTGAAAATGAATGGGCTGAAATTGATTTCCAAGGTACCCATGGTTGGGTAGCTGAAACTTACATACAAGTAAGCGATGATAAAAATCAACCGAAAGTGAATAAGTCTGATGCCACTGCAAGAGTGACTGCAACAGGTTTACATGTGCGGAAGGATGCCTCGCTAAACAGTAAGGTCATCGGTTCGGTGAATAAGGACGAGACATACACTGTCTTGCAGACAAAAGGAAAAATGACGCAGATCCAGCTTTCCGGTTCAAAAAAGGGCTGGGTCGTGAGTTGGTACTTAGAAAAGGAGAATGTTGAACGAACGCCAAAGAAAAAGAAGATGGATGTAAAAGGACACAAGATTACCATCATTCATGATGGTACGATATTTAGAAGTGAGCCCGATGGCAACTCGGAGATCGTAGAGCAGGCAAATGCAGGTGAAACGTTCCAAGCCATAGGTATGGATGGCGACTGGTATTCCATTAAACTAAAGAGCGGGAAAACCGCTTATGTTGCCGGATGGATCGTGACGATAGAAGGGAATGCCGAGCAGATCCAACGACCGGGCGTTGAAAAATATTTAGCGGATAAAATCATCGTGATCGATCCCGGCCATGGAGGCAGGGATAGTGGTACAGTAGGGGTCGGTGGCACTCTTGAGAAAAACCTGACGATCCGAACGGCTGAGTTGCTGCGGGACAAGCTTCAGGCGGCAGGAGCAAAGGTGATCCTGACCAGAAGCGGGAATACATATGTTCCACTTCCTTCCCGGGTCGGCACCTCACATATCCATAATGCGGATGCTTTCATCAGCCTCCATTACGATAGCACCAAGGACCAGATTACCAGCGGGATAACAACCTACTACTATCATGGCTATCAACAGGGTTTGGCCTCTACACTGGCGAATTCACTCGGTTCAACCATGCAGGTGCCCAACCGCGGGTCCCGTTACGGAAATTTTCATGTTATCCGTGAAAATAAACGGGTGGCTACACTTATTGAACTAGGTTATTTAAGTAATCCAGTGGAAGAATTGACGTTAACAACGAATGAGTATCAAGAAAAAATCACTTCCGCCATCTATAATGGATTGGCACGGTATTTTAAATAAAGACGAGCCAGCTTCCTTCGAAGCTGGCTTTTAAGTAGTTGACACTGATTTTTGCCCAAACAAAAAACCTGCCGCAGCAGGTTATTTTTTACTTTCCAGTATTAAAGTAACGGGTCCATCATTCGTAAGCTGAACGTCCATCATGGCACCAAATTGACCTGTTTCCGTATGGACGCCTTTTTTGCGGAGTTCCTCGTTAAATGCTTCATAAATATCATTGGCCTCTTCAGGACGGGCGGCGTCCATGAAGTTCGGTCGACGGCCTTTACGGCAATCTCCGTATAGAGTGAATTGTGAAACGGATAAAATCGAACCACCTACATCCAATAGTGAGTGATTCATCTTTTCATTTTCATCTTCAAATATTCTAAGATTGACAATCTTTTCGGCCAAATAGGCGGCATCATCGATGGTATCCCCATGGGTGACACCAACCAAAAGAACAAGTCCACTTTCGATTTGCCCGATTATTTGGTCTGCCACAACGACTTTGGCTGCTTTGGAACGTTGTAAAACAACACGCATGGTAATAAAAACTCCTTAGTTCATAATCCTTCTGACGGAATAAACATCTGAAATTTGTTTTATACGGTCGACTACCTTTTGTAAATGTGCAATGTTATGAATATAAATCGACATGTGAATTGTCGCCACTTTATTCCTGTCAGATTTACCTGATACCGCTGAAATATTGGTCTTCGTTTCATTGACTGCTTGCAGCACTTCGTTTAATAAACCGCGACGGTCATACCCGCTGATTTCAATTTCAACGATGTATTCCTTGCGTTCATTAATGGTACTTTCCCATTCAACAGGAACAAGGCGATGTTCGGAATCCCCGCTATCCAGGTTCGGGCAGTCTTGTCTATGGACCGATACTCCCCGGCCTTTGGTTATATAACCAACGATTTCATCTCCGGGAACTGGGTTACAACAGCGCGATAATCGGATAAGCAGATTATCAATACCAGGGACCTGTACACCTGAGTCGCGTTTTTTAGAGGAGTTGGAGAAGGTCTTCAGATCGGCCACTGCTTCTGAAATATCAGCCTCTTGCTCGACCGCTTTCTGCTTACGCCATTTCTCGGTAAGGCGGTTCGCAACCTGAAGGGCTGTTATTCCATTATATCCCACCGCTGCATACATATCTTCTTCATTGATGAAGTTGAATTTATCTGCAACACGCCTGATATTTTCGGCAGTCAGGATTTCCTTCAGATCGAATTCCATTTCCTTGATTTCTTTCTCAACAAGTTCTTTGCCTTTTTCGATGTTTTCTTCTCGACGCTGCTTTTTGAAATATTGACGGATCTTATTTTTCGCTTGAGATGTTTGTGTGAGTTTAAGCCAGTCCTGACTTGGACCATATGAATGCTTCGATGTTAAAATTTCAATGATGTCACCAGTCTTCAGTTTATAATCCAGCGGCACCATTTTACCGTTCACTTTGGCACCGATCGTTTTGTTTCCGATTTCCGAGTGAATCCGGTAAGCGAAGTCAATCGGATTGGATCCTGATGGCAGCTCGATCACATCGCCTTTTGGCGTGAAAATGAAGACCATATCCGAAAAAAGATCTATTTTAAGGGATTCCATGAATTCCTCGGCATTCGTCGCGTCATCCTGGAATTCCAGAATTTCGCGGAACCAAGTCAATTTTTCTTCTAATGAAGGCTGTTCACCAACATCTTTTCCTTCTTTATAAGCCCAGTGCGCAGCAACCCCGAACTCGGCAATGCGATGCATTTCTGAAGTACGGATCTGCACTTCAAGCGGATCGCCCTTCGGTCCAATCACCGTCGTATGAAGCGATTGATACATATTCGTCTTCGGCATTGCGATATAGTCTTTAAATCGGCCAGGCATCGGCTTCCAGCATGTATGGATGATTCCTAAAACGGCATAGCAATCTTTTATGCTATTGACAACGATACGGACCGCAAGCAAATCATAAATTTCGCTGAACTGCTTATTCTGCAATGCCATTTTGCGATAAATGCTGTAAATATGTTTCGGTCTTCCGGATAGATCAGCCTTAATGTTGACTTCCTCTACGTTTTTACGCACTTCATCAACGACTTCTTCTAAATATTTTTCACGTTCTGCACGCTTTTTCTTCATCAAATTGACGATTCGGTAATACTGCTGAGGGTTCAAATACCTTAATGCAGTATCTTCAAGTTCCCATTTAATCGTACTGATACCAAGACGATGAGCAAGCGGTGCGAAGATTTCCAATGTCTCGTTCGATATCCTTCTCTGCTTTTCCTGAGGCAGATGCTTTAATGTCCGCATATTGTGCAGTCTGTCGGCAAGCTTGATCAATATGACCCGGATATCCTGGGCCATCGCCACGAACATTTTCCTATGGTTTTCCGCCTGTTGCTCTTGCTGTGATTTATACTTGATTTTCCCTAATTTGGTTACGCCATCTACGAGCATGGCGACTTCAGGACTGAAATTTTCTTCAATATCCTTCAGGGTGACCTCCGTGTCTTCAACAACATCATGTAAAAAACCTGCTGCAATAGTTGCAGGATCCATTTCAAGATCCGCTAGAATGCCCGCCACTTGAATCGGATGAATAATATAAGGCTCTCCCGATTTACGGTATTGTTCTCTATGAGCATACTGTGCATACTTAAACGCTCTATGAATAAATTCAGCCTCTTCCGGCTGAAGATATAAGCTGGCCCGTTCTACAACCTGTTCGGCAGTCAATATTTGATCATTAGCCATTTAATCACCTTAACCCCACTTTAACTGCCACCGGATATGATCCGGATTGAGTATGATTGGTAGCACTACCCTTAATTCAGCAAAACGTGACAATTTTTGCGAAAAAAAATAAATCCGCTTAAACGGATACAAGTGCAAATAAACTTATTAGCAGAAAAACTCTTTATTATTACTATTATCGAAAAAAAAGAGGAGGTTGTAAAGAGTTAAACGTGTATTTTATGAAGATTACTGCTTTTTTTCACTGGAAATTCGACAAAATACAGTGAAATCGGGTAAAACAGAAAGAGCACCCTGGTCAGAGTGCTCTCTTTATTAAAAGCTCATTAATGTCAATACATCATAGCCTTCTAATTTATCTTTACCATCCAAGTCAGTTAATTCAATAAGGAATGCAATCCCGGCTACTATTCCGCCAAGCTCTTCAACCAATTTGATCGTCGCTTCGATTGTTCCCCCGGTAGCAAGTAAATCGTCCGTAATCAGGATACGCTGTCCCGGTTTGATGGCATCTTTATGGATGGTCAATACATCCTTGCCATATTCTAATCCATATTCGACTTTTATCGTTTCACGTGGAAGTTTTCCTTCTTTTCTCACTGGAGCAAAGCCCACTTCCAATGAGTATGCGACTGGACATCCGATAATGAATCCGCGTGCTTCAGGCCCAACCACCAAGTCGATATTTTTATCACGAGCGTACTCGACGATTTGGTCTGTTGCGTATTTATAAGCTGCACCGTTATCCATTAATGTTGTAATATCTTTGAAGACAATACCCGGTTTTGGCCAGTCTTGCACAATTGTTACATATTGCTTTAAATCCATTGCTTTGTTTCCTCCTCAAGGTCTGTTGCCTCATGAACTAAATAATGATTGAACCAATCGAATAATTGCTGATAGGAAGAATAAACAAGCTCTTGTTCAAGCTCAAATTGCTCTTTCTTTCTTGTATACGATTCAGATTCACTAAGATCGCGTTTTTTCGCATTGGTTGTGAGCATAATTAACCCATTCTCTATTGTAACAAAATCAAGCTCAAAAAACACCTTTGAAATGAAATCCACTGTATCTCTTGACCAGCCGCGGTATTTAGTAAGGTCATCACCATATCTTTTCACATCTAGAGGACCCTTTTTCGTAAGGAAGGCATAAAACCATTTAAAATGATCCCTTGTTGGCATCGTACTTAGGAAATGGTCCTGTTCATGGGATAGATGAGCGTAGATACGCGAAGGGTTCTTATTGGCAATCACCCGTTTCAAATATTCCCTGGACGGTGGCATGTCCATTAATACCAAATGACCTTCAAAGCAGTCGAGCTGTTCTGCATCCAGTTCATTCTTGATATGAATGAGATCTGGATGGTTTTGTAAAAATGGATATCTGCTATACATACCTTCCGAGAAAATGACGATTTTTCGGTTTTGTGCAGGAATGTCGGCAAGCCACTTCTCCGTTTGACCTTTCCCGCGGTAATCGAATAACTGCCAATGGTTTACCGCGACATCCTGGACAAAGATCTGAGGTTTTTTCATATTATTCCACTCATTGATTGAAAGCTCTCCGATCA
Source organism: Peribacillus sp. NPDC060253 (assembly GCF_042727425.1). Lineage (NCBI taxonomy): Bacteria > Bacillati > Bacillota > Bacilli > Caryophanales > Bacillaceae > Peribacillus > Peribacillus sp. NPDC060253. Next base: position 77,806 of record NZ_JBHXAS010000004.1, on the reverse strand, counting down.
CCGAGACTTCAGCGTGCGGAGCAATTTCATCGACAAAATGACCGAGACCGAAGCCCACACCGTCAAGTTTATGATTTTCACTATCTTCAAGCTGGACCTTCAAGTGATTTTGGTTGGCACCAATTTTGCGGACACTTGAAAGTTGTACCGAATCTATCAAAATCTTCGGTTTGGGATTCGTCACCCCAAAAGGCGCCAGCAAGCTCATCTCCTGAATCGTTTGAACGGAAACTTCAGCTAAAGTCGTAGACCCGTCCAAATTGGTAATGGGTGTGAAGTCTTCTTCGCTAAGTTGCTCCTTCGCAATCAAGTTCATGCGATCCCTAAGCTCCTGAACATCTTCAATTTTCAATGTCATTCCAGCAGCCATTGGATGTCCGCCAAAATGCGGCAGTAATTCACGGCATGTGGAAAGACTTTCGAAAAGATCGAAACCGGCAATGCTCCGTGCAGAACCTTTAGCGTACCCTTTTTCCCGGTCAAAGCTCAATACGATTGTGGGCCGGTAAAAGCGTTCAACAAGTTTAGATGCCACAATCCCCACAACTCCTGCGTTCCAGCCTTCCCTCCCGATGATGAGGACACCATTTGACTCCGGCGGGAAGTTTTCCTCGACTTCAGCAATCGCTTCCGCTGCCATTGCTGCAACCATTTCCTGCCGCTCTTTATTGATATCATTAATTTCATTGGAGAGTTCCATCGCTTCTTCCAGGCTGGCGGACATCAATAAATCGACAGCTGGATCGGCATCTCCAAGGCGTCCGACAGCATTGATCCGCGGTGCCATCGCAAAGCCGATCGATTCTTCATTCAATGCTTCCTGCTGAACATTCGCCACTTTCATTAAGGCAACAAGTCCCGGGCGGCGAGTCAAACGTAACTGCTCGATGCCTTTCGCAGCAATAAGGCGGTTTTCCCCTTTTAAAGGCACTAAATCCGCAATGGTGCCGATTGCCGCTATTTCAAGCAAATCCTCTGGCAGTTCCCCAAGCAATGCGTGTGCCAGCTTAAAAGCGACCCCTACACCGGCAAGGTCTTTAAATGGGTAGGAACTATCCTCAAGTTTAGGATGGATGATTGCCAGTGCCTCGGGCAGTTCCGGTCCCGGCTCATGGTGGTCGGTCAAAATATAATCCATGCCAAGCTCTCCGGCAAGTTTCGCTTCTTCGACCGCCGAAATTCCTGTATCAACCGTTATTAATACCTTCACTCCTTGCTCAGCTGCAAGTCGGAACGCCATCGGATTCGGGCCATATCCCTCTGTAAAGCGATTTGGGATATAAAAATCCACATCGGCCCCTAATCTCATGAGCGCCGTCATCATCACAGTCGTCGATGTCACGCCATCCGCGTCATAATCACCGAATATCCTTATTTTTTCTCCATTTTGAATGGCTTCTCTTATTCTATATACTGCTTTATCCATATCTTTCAATAAAAATGGATCATGGAAAGTTTGATTTTTTACAAATAAAAATGATCGGGCACTTTCAATCGTATCCAGGCCTCGATTCACAAGTAGGGCTGCAACCAAAGGTGTGATATGAAGCTCTTCAGCTAGTACAGCAACTTTGTTTTCATCGGCAGTTCGTAAGTTCCACCGGGTTTTTGGCTTTAACATGAATTCACCCCTCAACTTACTTATTATACAAAACGGTGATTCCGGTTTCAATTTTATTTTAAACTCAGAAAATGCAGTTATTTACATTTGCTTGTCCATAAAAAAGAAAAGAAGGCTGGCATCATGCCAGCCCCCTCTCACCTATTAAACTTGTCCTTCAAGACTTTGTTTCTTTTCTTTTGCCGTATTCAGCGGTCCTTTCTTCTTCAATTCCCTGATTTTCAAATCAAGCCAGAGTTGTGAAGCGATCAATAGTGATGAATACACGCCACATATTAAACCGATGAACAAGGCAATGGAGAAGTTTCGGATAGCCTCACTACCGAAGATCATCAATGCGATTACCGTAACGAGGACGGTCAGGACCGTGTTGATCGATCTCGTCAAAGTTTGCCTGATACTTATGTTTACAATGTTCTCAAGCTCTTCGACAGTTTTGATCTTACGACTGAAACGTAAATTTTCACGAATTCGGTCGAAAGTAACGATCGTATCATTGATGGAATAACCGATGATCGTCAGAACTGCAGCAATGAAGGTGATGTCCACTTCGAGTCGAAGTAAGCTAAAAATCGTAATGATGAAGAACGCATCATGTATCAGCGCAATGACGGCAGGTACAGCCATTCGCCATTCAAATCGTATCGATACATACAAAATGATACCGATTGATGCAATCGCTAACGCAAACATGGCATTTTTTGCAAGCTCTTTTCCTACTGTCGGTGATACGGTGCTAACATTAGGTTCTGCCCCGTAATCTTTCTTGAAATGGTCCTTCAATTTTGCGATTTCCTGTTTATCAAGGACACCCACTGTACGAACGACAGCATTTTTATCATCTTTTCCAGCAAGTCTGACATCCTTGATATCATCTATGTCGATACCGGCCTTGCCCATTTCGGTCTTTACTTGTTGGGTCGTTAAGACATCTTTAGAAGCAATCTCAATGCGGGTACCGCTCGTGAAATCAATTCCAAGGTTCAATCTGAAGACCAACAGGAAAATGATCCCGATAATGGTAACACCGATTGAAATGCCATAATAGACCTTCCGGTGTTTGACGAAATCGATATTATCAAAACGCGTTGGCAATTTCATTAAATTAATTTTTTCAGATAAGCTGTGAATGTTTTTCTTCTTGACGCCAAACCATGATGGGTGTCTGTCAAGGACCCCACTATTCACCCACAGGCTCATGAATAGTCGCGTACCATAAACGGCTGTAATGAAACTCATTAAGATGGAAATGATCAAAGTGGTCGCAAACCCTTTAACTGAGCTTGTTCCATAAAAGAAAAGAACGGCCGCAACAAGCAATGTCGTTAAGTTCGCATCCATAATCGTACTAAGTGAGTTTTTCGTACCTTCTTTATAAGCCGCTTTTATAGAACGGCCAAGTTTCAGCTCATCCCTGATTCGTTCATACGTTATGATATTGGCATCGACAGCCATTCCGACCCCGAGTACCAATGCCGCAATACCAGGCAGCGTAAGGACTGCATTCATCCAATCAAACACTAATAGCGTCAAGAAAATGTAAATGCTTAACGTGACGACTGCAATGAATCCCGGGAAGCGGTAATACACAAGCATGAAGATGAAAATGAGTGCAATTCCGATGATGCCGGCAAATATCGTATCGTTCAGTGCACCTTCACCAAATTGCGCTCCTACTGAAGTCGAGTATTTTTCCTTCAAATCGACAGGCAGGGCACCAGCATCTAGAAGGTCTGCAAGCTCTTTTGCTTCTTCCACCGTAAACTGTCCTGTGATGTATACCTTATTCGTATTGAAAACTTCACTGACATATGGAGCGGATATCATATTGTCTTGTGAGGCTTTGTTCTTTATTGAATCTTTTCCTTCTTCGAAGTCCAGCCAGATTGCAAGTACATTTGTCGGACTTTCCATCGAGGATATTTTTTGCGTGATATCTTTAAATTTATTCACATCTTTCAATGTGACTTCAACAACCGGTTTATTATCCTGGAACGTTTGTTTCGCGCCGCCTTCTTTCAGGTCAGCACCCGTCATCATTTCCTTATCGTTGTAATCACGGAAGGATAACTTAGCCTGCGTCGAAAGGATTTCCCGAGCGTTGTTTTGGTCTTTAACGCCGGCCAATTGAACGCGGATCCGGTCTTTCCCTTCAATTTGAATGTTAGGTTCACTAACACCCAAAACATTGACACGCCGTTCAAGTGAGCTTACTGTAGCCCGTAAAACTTCCGGTGTGATTTTTTCCCCGGATAACGGTTTCACTTCATATAACACTTCAAAACCGCCTTGAAGGTCAAGACCAAGCTTGATATCCTTAAGGATTCCTTTTGAAGTCGTTCCCATCGCTGCGAAAATCAAAAGTACGATTAGAAAAAACGCAACGATCCTGCTTCTTTTTACCATTATGTAGTAGGCCCCTTTCTATATTACGCCTGTTCTTGAAGTTAAAAAAACATCATTTTTCATTTAAAAAACACCTGCATTCCATTCGCTTTTTTCCAGAAAAACCACACAGCTTCCCATGCCTTTTTCCAAAAAAAGCATAACCATATCTATTATGAGTCATTTATAAACAGCTGTCAATTTAAGTATATCTTTGCGTTATTCTTTCAAAAGTTCTTTCAGTTCCTCTTCAGATAGCGGTTCAAATAGGTTTGGCGATTTATATGCTTCGACCATTTGGAAGGTCATGAACTGGTTGCTTGAAAATGTCACGATATCTGCGACCAGTTCGTGAAGGTGAATGTTTTCCTGCGGACGCTTCCATTTATTTTTGGTTAATGTTCCCCATATGTCTTCCTCTGTAACGGCATTCAATCCAACCATTTGGAATTCCTCACGCTTGCTCTTCAAAAATGGACGTACCTTTATATAGTACCTTTGATAGGGATGATTCTTTTTCGCCATCACTTTTGCCTCCAGTAAAAATGATTCTCCATTTAATGTGCATTTTCATGTAAGGGTTCGATCATTTGTTAGAACGCAATCATACACTTTTGTCATGCTTTGTCCGAGTACAAGCATATAGATAATTGTATAGCATAACCGCTTTTTTGAGAAGGCAGGGAGGGAGTACAATGTCCAAATTTTTAAAAGGGACGCTGATTTTATTAATCGCAAGCCTGATTACGAGGGTTCTTGGGTTCATTAACCGCATTGTCATCGCCCGCTTCATCGGCGAAGAAGGCGTTGGTTTATATATGATGGCTTTACCGACCCTATTTCTCGTCGTCAACATTACCCAGTTGGGCCTGCCCATCGCCATATCCAAATACGTAGCTGAGGCCAATGCCAGAGGTGATGAACGGAAAATCAAGAAAATCCTAGTTGTCTCTTTGGCCTGCACCTTTACTCTATCGATGATTTTCACTCCTGCGATGCTGGTTTTTGCGCCGGTTCTCTCAGAATACCTTTTCACTGATGAGCGGACTTTATGGCCGCTCATGGCGATTGCCCCGATCGTACCGATCATCGCCATTTCATCCGTACTTCGCGGATATTTCCAAGGCAAGCAAAATATGAAGCCCTTCGCTTTCTCACAAGTCATCGAACAGGTGGCGCGAATCACCTTCATAGCCGTCCTGACGAAGGCTTTTTTGCCATATGGAATTGAATATGCAGCAGCCGGGGCGATGTTCGCTTCGATCATCGGTGAGCTTGTATCTCTCTTCTACTTATTGACCAGCTTTAAACTAAAGAAACATTTTAAGTTCCGGAAAGGTTTCTTCAAGAATGTGAAATCCGGAAAAGGAACGTTCACTGAATTGATGGGGATCGCCCTGCCTTCTACTGGGAGCAGGATGATTGGATCCATCTCGTGGTTTTTCGAACCGATAGTGGTCGCTCAGAGTTTGGCTATTGCCGGAGTCACAGCCGCAGCAGCCACGAGTCAATACGGGGAGTTAACAGGGTATGCACTGCCATTGCTCATGCTTCCCTCTTTCGTTACGTCATCGTTGGCGACAGCGCTTGTCCCGGCAGTGAGTGAAGCCCGGACGACCGGGAATTTTTTACTCGTTGAACATAGGCTGCAGCAGGCCCTAAAAATCACGTTTATCACTGGCTGTTTAGCTATCGTTATATTGTTCATCTTTGCCGAACCGATTTTACAAGTCATGTATGGCTCTTCACACGCTGCTGTTTTCATTAAATTCCTGGCACCTTTTTTTATCCTTTATTATTTTCAATACCCGCTTCAGTCCATGTTACAAGCACTGGATCTTGCTAAAGCCGCCATGTTCAATAGCCTAGCCGGCAACATCCTAAAAATCGGCGTGATTTGGCTGCTGGCATCAAAGGAAAGTTTCGGGATCATGGGCGCCGCGATTGGAATCGCTGTCGGTACGATGCTCGTTACGTTTCTTCATTTTTCAACCGTGCTAAAGGTCGTTCCTTTCACGCTTCATTTCCGCAGTTATATGTCAGCTTTAGTGCTTGCGTTAATTTCTGGCTGGGGCGGTTTTTATCTTTATCAAGTCCCGCTTTCATCACAGCCTCTTGGGGCACGGCTACTGCTTTCCGTGACGGTCGTGATCCTGTTATTCACATTTTTCCTGCTCATGACCGGCGGCATAAAAAAGGCGGACCTGATCCGGATTCCTTTTGTGGGTGGATTTTTATCAAAGTTTGCTTGGAAATAAAATGAACCGAAGCATTTAACGGCTTCGGTCATTTCTTCGTTTCATTTTTATCGATGTAAAATTCGCCATCTATGTACCCGCAAATCGAAATCTCATTGATTTTCGTTTCTCCAAGTTTTTTCAACTGATGCCGGAGCCAAAAATGATTTTTGCCAATCTTATTGAGATTACTTTCCTGTATTTTCCCGTCAACTATTAGGGGAAATGGAGTTTCATCGATTTTTGACCTTTTGTCTTGGTTATTTTTTATAACCGAGAGTTTACCGGAAGATTCGAGGATTGCAAATTGTACGTCATTTAAATCATTAATCCCTTGTTCACGCAGCTGGGTCAATAAGTCATCAAAATTATATCGCTGCTTACGCATTGCTTTTTCATCTATTTTTCCTTGATTGATGATAATCTGTGGTGTACCGTCCACGATGTTGCGAAACCTGACACTTTTCAACGAAATGAATGCCAAAAGTATTTGGATGAAAGCTAGGACCAGCATCGGGATCATCTGCCGTAAAAATGGTTTTTCCAAATCTTCAAAAGACAGAACGGCAATGTCCCCTATCATGATAGATACCACTAAATCAAGGATGCTTAGTTCCCCGACTTCCCGCTTCCCCATCATCCGGAAAAGGATTAAGATGACTAGATAGATTACGGTCGTTCTAAAAATAATCCCTAGATAGATATCCACGTCTATAACACTTCCTTCATCCATAGCATGGCTTGGGAATTGAAAAATTACTCAATAATCTTTTCGAATTTTACGGAAGCTTCTTAAACCTGGTCTAAAGGTTCCATACGAGGAATATGCTTGTACAAACACATAAACAGGCTAAACGTAACAGCCTTTTAAAAAGGAGGAATACCCATCGAAACTAAAAAAATGAGTGTCGCCGTAATTTATGGCGTTGGCTCCATCTTTGCCATAGCGATGATTGCAAGCTTGATCGTTTCCATCCTTCTTCGTTTTACTTCACTGTCGGAATCATCCCTGACATACGTCATCATGATCGTGTCCTTTTTATCGTTGTTCGTTGGTGGTTTCATTTCAGGAGGTAAAGGGAAAAAGCAAGGACTATTCTTAGGAGGAAGTACTGGTTTACTTTATCTGTTGGTCGTGTTCCTTTTTCAATATTTGGGTCATGATGCACTATTCACCCTCAAGCAATGGATCTATTATGGCTGTTTTGTCATTACGGCCATGATGGGTGGAGTGCTTGGGGTCAATATGAGTTCTGAATCACGCACCAATTAAAAAAACACAGCAAAAAACCGGGCATATGGCCCGGTTTTCGTTTGTCTTATAAAGATACTTCTTTATTTGGTGCGCTTTCCGTAATTTCACGGATTGCAGCACGGTCGAATGTCAATCTTGTACCATCAGATGACTTAACGACGATTTGCAATTCATCGATTGCATCGATTGTTCCGTGCATGCCGCCAATAGTAGCAATCTTATCACCCTTTTTCAAGCTGCTTTGCATGTTTCGCGTAGTTTTTGCGCGTTTTTGCTGCGGGCGGATCAATAAGAAATAGAACAATACGAACATTAAAATCAACGGAAGTATTTGTGTTAAAGAACCCATTTGTATATTCACTCCTTTCGTTCATTAAAATATTTATGGAATTAGAAGTTTCTCGCATTTGGTTCATTGAAACCATATTGCTCAAAAAACTCTTCCCTAAAGTCTCCAAGACGATCTTCTCGAATAGCTTGTCTGACCTGTTCCATCAAGTTTAACAGAAAATGAAGGTTATGGTAAGTCGTAAGACGAATCCCAAAGGTTTCTTCACATTTAATCAAATGGCGAATATATGCCCGGCTATAATTCTTGCAAACATGGCAATCGCAATTTTCATCGATTGGCCCGAAATCGCGTGCATACTTCGCATTTTTCACAACCAGCCTCCCATTGCTCGTCATCAACGTACCATTACGCGCAATTCGTGTCGGCAGTACACAGTCAAACATATCGACACCGCGGATTGCACCGTCGATCAATGAGTCCGGCGAACCGACCCCCATCAGGTAACGCGGTTTGTTGGTTGGCAGCAGCGGACTTGTAAACTCAAGGACGCGGTTCATGATATCTTTCGGTTCCCCAACAGATAGTCCTCCAATAGCATAACCCGGAAAATCAAGGGAAACAAGGTCTTTTGCACTTTGATTACGAAGGTTTTCAAACTCCCCGCCTTGAACGATCCCGAACAACCCTTGGTCATTTGGACGCTCATGAGCATTTAAACAGCGTTCAGCCCAGCGTGATGTCCGCTCAACCGACTTCTTCATATACTCTTCGGTTGCCGGAAATGGCGGACATTCATCGAATGCCATCATAATATCGGAGCCAAGTGCATTTTGTATTTCCATCGCTTTTTCCGGAGATAAAAATAATTTATCACCATTCAGATGGTTTCTGAAATGTACGCCCTCTTCTTCAATTTTGCGGAACTCGCTCAAACTGAAGACTTGAAAGCCGCCGGAGTCCGTCAAAATCGGCCGATCCCAGTTCATGAACTTATGCAATCCGCCAGCTTCCTTGATGATGTCATGCCCCGGACGCAGCCATAAGTGGTACGTATTGCTCAGGATGATGCCTGCCCCCATTTGTTTCAAATCTTCCGGGGACATCGTTTTGACAGTAGCCATCGTTCCAACCGGCATAAATGCCGGTGTTTCAAAAGAACCATGCGGCGTGTGAACCCGGCCTAACCGAGCCCCTGTCTGTTTACATGTTTTGATTAACTCATATCGTATTGCAGTCAACGCAATAACTCCCTTCAAGAGCTTATCACTCTTATATTACTTAATTAACATCGCATCGCCAAAACTAAAGAACCTGTATTTTTCTTCAACTGCCGTTTCATAGGCATGAAGGACATGCTCCCTGCCTGCAAGTGCAGAAATAAGCATGATTAAAGTTGATTTCGGTAAATGGAAGTTCGTAATCATCGCATCGATCCCTTTGAACTCATAACCAGGATAAATGAAGATGCTCGTCCAGCCATTCTCTTCCTTGAAAACTCCATCATGACGGGACGCAATCGTTTCCAATGTCCTTGTGGACGTCGTTCCGACCGTGATGATTTTCCCGCCTTTTTCTTTCACTTCATTCAGTAATCGAGCTGTGCCTTCCGTCATTTGATAAAATTCCGAATGCATTTCGTGGCTGTCAATATCGTCCACACTGACTGGACGGAATGTACCAAGTCCAACATGAAGCGTGATGAAAGCGATATGGACACCCATCCCTTTCAGTTTCTCGAGCAAATGGTCCGTAAAGTGCAGTCCTGCGGTTGGTGCCGCTGCAGATCCACGTTCACGCGCATATACCGTTTGATAACGGTCCTGGTCGTCAAGCTGTTCCTTGATATATGGAGGTAACGGCATTTCGCCAAGCTTCTCTAATATTTCATAAAAAATACCTTCATAGTGAAATTCAAGGATTCGGCCGCCATGCTCAAGAACACCTGTACAGACGGCACTCAGCTTACCATCGCCAAAGATGATTGTCGAGCCTTCTTTAATTCGTTTGGCTGGCTTCACAAGTGTTTCCCAAACATCATCGTGCTCTTGTTTGAGCAGCAAAACTTCTATTTTTGCACCTGTTTCTTCTTTACTTCCATATAGTCGCGCCGGCAGCACTTTCGTATCATTCAGCACCAAGCAATCCCCGGGTTTGACATATTCCGTGATATGACTGAAAACGTCATGCTGGAGCTTACCGGATTCTTTGTCCAACACCATCAATCTACTTGCTTCCCTATCTTCAAGAGGAACTTGGGCAATCAGTTCCTCCGGTAAATGAAAATCAAACATATCCAATTTCATCTGTTCCACTTCCTAACGTGTCTATCAAGCTGTAATGATTATTTAAAACGGCCGATCAAATAAAAAATAGCGGACAACACAACACTGACGATGATTGATGTCACGATAGGAAAGTAAAACGTCGTATTCCCCTTTTTGAGAAAGATATCTCCCGGCAGCCTGCCGAGATGAATATATTTCATCGAAAAACCAATCACGAATATAATCACGCCAAGTATCATGACCATTTTAGGTATATTCATCGTTCTGGCATCTCCAAACCAAAATGATCGTATACCAGCTGCGTTGCCATTCGCCCTCTTGGGGTCCGCTGAAGAAAGCCGACTTGTAACAGATATGGCTCATACACATCTTCAATCGTATGTGCTTCTTCGCCGATGGTTGCAGCAATCGTCTCCAGACCAACTGGTCCACCACGGAATTTTTCAATGATCCCTTTAAGTAATTTATGGTCAATATGATCGAGTCCTAAACGGTCGACCTGCATTAATTCAAGTGCATAATCGGCAAGTTCAGCCGTTATCGTACCATCTCCGCGCACTTGGGCGAAATCCCTGACTCTCCGTAAAAGCCGATTCGCAATTCTTGGGGTGCCCCTTGACCTTCTGGCAAGCTCACTCGCTGCTTGATCATCCATTTCCGTATCCATGATTCTTCCAGTACGGATGATGATATCAGTCAAATGATTTTCCGTATAATATTCAAGACGGCTCAAAACGCCAAATCGGTCCCTTAGAGGTGCAGACAGTGAGCCTGCACGAGTCGTCGCCCCAACAAGAGTGAACGGTGGCAGGTCGATTCTGATCGAACGAGCTTCCGGCCCCTTACCCACTACAATATCAAGACAAAAGTCCTCCATAGCCGGATATAGTACTTCTTCGACAACACGCGGCAGACGGTGTATTTCATCAATGAATAACACATCTCCTGGTTCAAGCGCACTCAAAATGGCCGCCAGATCTCCAGGCCGCTCAATGGCGGGTCCAGAAGTCGTGCGGATATTGACACCCATTTCGTTGGCGATGATGACAGCAAGTGTTGTCTTACCTAGACCAGGCGGTCCATATAAAAGAACATGATCCAGCGTTTCTTCCCGCATCCTTGCCGCTTCGATGTATACACTCAAATTGGCTTTCACTTTATCCTGTCCAATATATTGCTTTAAGTTTTGCGGCCGCAGGCTTTGTTCAAAGGATAGTTCGTTCAAATCGGCTTCCTGATTGAATAGTCTCTCCTCCATTGCGCCACTCCTTATCTTAACATCATTTGCAATGCTTTCTTAATATATTGCTCGGTCGTCAGATCTTCCGCCTGCAATTTCTTGGCAACTTTTTGGACTTCCTTTTCAGAATAACCAAGAGCCTTCAATGCAAGAATGGCTTCATCCAATTCCTCCGTATTACCATTTGGACTGAGTGCAGCCGTGACGCCTTCGTTAAACAAGCTTGGAAACGCATCCGGAATAATGTTCTCGAGTTTCCCTTTTAAATCGAGAATCATTTGCCGTGCCGTTTTCTTTCCGACTCCCGGGAATTTCACCAAAAACGATTCATCTTCATTTTCGATTGCCTGCACCACCTGATCAACCTGGCCTGATGCCAATATGGCTAGAGCACCCTTCGGCCCGATTCCGGTTACATTCAATAATTTTGTGAATAATGCCTTCTCTTGACGGTTCTGAAATCCGTATAGTGCAGCCATATCCTCACGAACATAATGATACAAAAAAACTTGGATTTCTTTCTGGTATTGAGCGGAAAAAATAAAAGGATTCGGCGTCATCACTTGATATCCGATCCCCCCATTTTCCACAACTATGTATTCAGGCCCAATATAATCGACCTTGCCTTTTATATAATCATACAAATTAATTCTCTCCCTGATTTTGCTGTACCTCTCATTTTATCATAAAAAGAAAGGGTTGTTCATTAAAAGTTATTTTATAATCAGCAAAGTCTTTCACAAGATTTCCGGGTGTTACTATCATCCTTAAAACAAAGTGGATTGGAGCGGGTGTGCTAGACTCCCGCTTAGGAATGCGGGTCCATGGGAGACACCGCAGGCGCTAAAGGCGTCGAGGACGGACCGCCCGCGCAATGCGAGTGCCTGCAGTGGAAAGAAACGTTTGAATTTTACAGCCCTCAAAAAAACTGTAGGCAAACTCTCCATTATTATCGAGTTTGTCTACAGTCTGAAGGGTGGGATATCATCCCACCCTAGTTTACCGAATAAGGCTCGTATTCTTTAATGAGCTGTTTATATTGGTCTTTATTCATGATAGGTATTCCTTTTTGCAGTTCCTCCTGCTTGTATACTTCAAGTTTACCAACGTCTATTTGGTAGAAAGTATGGATGATCTTGGCGTGCTCAGGCCTTCCAATAAAAATGGATAACGTTCCATCTTCCCTCATTCCGAGGTAACCATTCGCTTTTAAGAGCGGAGATATGTCATTTTCGATTTTCTTAAGGACAATCTGTTCTTCATTTTGATCGACTACCTTCCATCCTTGGTATTTTGCCCGAAAGTCTTCCATCGACCAAATTGTTTCTGTCAATTTTTCCTCACTTAACTCACCATCCAAATACATACGCTGAAGAATGACCTTCCTTTCAATTGGAACATTTTCCTTTTGTATAGATTCCTCTGCAAAAACGGTTAGGCAAAATGGCAGTAAGAAAAGTGTCATGAAAAATTGGATTTTTAGTTGATTAGTCAATATACTCACCTCTTAAGGCGTTTACTTTTTAAGTAGTTTGACCCCAAATAAGGTTTATTAACCAGAAAAAATCAAAAACGGCTGACCCAAGAATCGGGGTCAGCCTTGGTATTATTTTAAGTGATTTTCATGAATGTTAAGATTATCGAACATGTCATTGGCATCCTGAATGATCATTTCCTTCGTATCGCCATCACGAAGATTATTATCAAGTGTCATCGTCCTGAAATAAACACCTTCATCGGTGGTGACATATAGGTTCCGGCCGTTAGTAAGCGGTCCGATTTCCTTCTTGACTTTTTCTTTGACATCTTTTGCTTGGCTGTAGTCATCTAGCAACAATGCAACCAGCATTTCGTTTTTCATTATGATTGTCCTTGAATCACTAACCGGATCCACGCTATTTGCAACCCCATTAACTTGGTCGGCTAAAGAGCCTTCATAAGAATTATAATAAGAGGATTTGGCCTTAAGCGGTTTACTTTCATGACCATGGTAGTTACGATCCCGCTTACTGTACGCATCATCTTTATCATAGAGGCCTTGCACCCTATTCTGATAATTGATGTTGCGTACTAGTACATCTTTTTCAGTGGAATGGTATCCTGTTTCATCCGTGATATTCTTGTTTTCCGCTGTATTATTATTAGCACATCCAACCAAACTTACGGCGGCTAATACCGTATAAATCGGAAGTGTCCATTTTATTTTCCGCACCAATAACCCTCCCATTGCAATAAAATGAGCTATATTTCGCTCATAATTAGCATGGGTGTCGAGCAGGAATTGTACTCTGTAAGTTACGGCCAAAAACCGGTTTTATTTCCTATTGAGGGAGGAAATTTTTTTCGCAAGCTTTTCATTCATTTCCATACGCTCCGAAAAACCTTCCACCGTCATTTTCCATACGGAATGAAGCTGGGATGAACTTTTATTAAGCCTGTTCCATTCCCGGAAAATATCCGTAGGATAAGTTAATGCATATAAAAAGGCCAAGTCTGATTGATACCTACTCAGTTGCGGCACTTCCCAGAGCTTCGTCGCCGCGTCATCCAAATGGTGGGATATTCGATTTGCATACTGTAAATAATCAATGCACCTAGGAGCATGTGCCATTAAGTCGAAATCGATTAAGGTCAAAGTGCCATCTGCTCTCCGCAAAAAATTATGATGTGCGCAATCACCATGAATGATGACTTTCTTTTCCTTATTCCATAAAGACTGATTTTTTTCAAAACCCTCTAGTGACCACTCACCCCATCTAATCCACTCTTTAATAATATCTTCGGAAACATATTGGCGAACATATGAAAAGTTCTTTTTAAATAAAGCTAACCGGTCTTTCCATTTTTTTAATTGATCGAAAACAGGCGCTTTAATGGAGAGATGTTCCGAGACATCATGGAAGCTTTCTAATAATTGAATTCCCTCTAAACGGTCCATATGATTGGAATATTGAAATTTTTTCTTACTCGGTGGAAAATAGTCCATACTGCCATACCATTTTCCTTTAAATTGAAAAGGCATTAAATTCTGATGAATATAATAGGTTTGATGAAATCCCTTTTGCTTTAACAAAGAAGTCAGTTCTCTTTGCCGATCCCACTTTTCAAAACTGTCGAATCCTTTAAGAGTTAATGGGAGACCCTTTTCAAAAATTATTAAATAGACACTGCTTTGAAGATGGTGGATTTTCTTTGGCTTACGATTTAAATAAGAGAGGAGACGAGTGTTAAAAACACTGTCTCCTTGATAATTAGTAGTCATCGCTTTCATCTACATAAGTCGGCATCCCAAATGTTTCAGGCGCACGAACGCCCCCGAATTGGCCTGGCTGGCCTCCCATTTGTCCAGGTAACATAGCTTCCGGTTGACCCCGCATCATGCCCGGCTGGCCCCCAAATTGTCCTGGCATCATACCAGGTTGGCCTCCGTTTCGACCGCCCATCATCATGCTTGGTGGCTGACCCCCATTTTGGCTGCCCATCATCATGCCTGGTGGCTGACCTCCATTTTGGCCGCCCATCATCATGCCTGGTGGCTGACCTCCATTTTGACCGCCCATCATGCCTGGTGGCTGACCTTCATTTTGACCGCCCATCATGCCTGGTGGCTGGCCTCCATTTTGACCGCCCATCATCATGCCTGGTGGCTGACCTCCATTTTGACCGCCCATCATCATGCCTGGTGGCT